>JBFHXN010000006.1:0-20339 GCA_041598955.1 Desulfuromonadales bacterium
GGAGGAGGAATAGACCATGACCACCCCGAAGCAGGCGAGGGTCACCGCCAGCAGGAGGATCGTGGTATCGAATTCCCGGCGCTCCGCCATCCCGACCTAATCCTTTCGTTCCGCAAGGGCCAGAACGGCCCGGCTGAAGAGCTCGCCCCGCTCCTCGTAGCTTCTGAACATGTCGAAGCTGGAACACCCCGGCGAGAGAAGCACCGAGCCTCCCGCTGGGGTCAGCTCCCGACAGAGGGCGACGGCCTCGTCGAGGCTGCCGGCCCGGACCGTGTGGGTGAGGCTCCCGAGAGCCTGCTCGATCCGGTCGGCCGCCTGCCCGATGAGAACGAGGTGGGCCACTTTCTCCCGCACCAGATCGGCCAGGGGCGCGTAGTCCCCCCCCTTGTCCTTCCCTCCGGCGATAAGGGTCACGGGGGGCTGGAGGCCGGCGAGGCTTTTGACCACGCTGCCGACGTTGGTCCCCTTGGAATCGTTATACCAGATGACCCCGTCGAGGGTGCGCACCGGCACCATGCGGTGGGGAAGGCCTCCGAAGCCGCAGAGGGCCTTCCAGGCGACGGCCGCCGGGCACCCTTCCAGAAGAGGGGGGATGAGGGCGGCCATGGCGTTTTCCAGGTTGTGAAGGCCCCGCAGGCGCATCTCGCGGACGGGGAAGCGCTCCTCCGACCCCTGCCAGCGCCAGACCAGCTCCTCCCCCGAGAGAAACATCCCCTCGGAGAGCTCCCGGGAGGAGGAAAAGAGGACCCGGCGGCTCTTCGCTCCCGCCGCGGCGGCAAGGACCCGGGGATCATCCCCGTTGAGCACCGCCCAGTCCCCGGAGGTCTGGTTCTCGAAAATCCGGGCCTTGGCGCCCTGGTAGCTTTCCATGTCGGGATAGCGGTCGAGGTGGTCCTCGGTCACGTTGAGCAGGACCGCGTACCGGGGACGAAAGGTCTCGATCGCCTCGAGCTGGAAGGAGGAGAGCTCGGCCACCAGGTAATCCCACCCCTCCTCCACCGCCTCGATGAGGGGGGTGCCGAGGTTTCCCCCGACAAAGGTCTTCTTCCCCCAGGCGGCGAAGGCCTCCCCCGCGAGCATGGTGGTGGTCGACTTGCCGTTGGTTCCGGTGATGGCGACCAGGGGGGCCCCGATCCCGGAGAAGGCGATCTCGATCTCCCCCAGCACGGCCACCCCCGCCGAAAGGGCCTCGGAGATGGCCGGCACGGTCAAGGGGACCCCGGGACTCACCGCCACGAGCTCCGCGGCGGTAAACAGGGCCGTGGTGTGCCCCCCGAAGTCGAAGGAGACGGGAAGCCCCTCCAGGGTCGCCAGGTCGGGGATATCCGCCCCGGGCCGGCGGTCGGAGAGGGTGACCCGGGCCCCGAGCCTGGAGAAATGGCGCGCCAGGGCAAGACCGGTCTTTCCGGCGCCGACGACCACCACCTTTTTTCCTCCCCAACCGTCCTTCATCTTGTCCCGTCCCATGGCCGGATCGCCTTCCTCTAGCGCAGCTTCAGCGTCGAGAGGGCGATCAGGGCCAGAATGATGCTGATGATCCAGAAGCGCACGATGATTTTCGGTTCCGCCCACCCCTTGAGCTCGAAATGATGGTGCAGGGGGGCCATCCGGAAGATCCTCTTACCCCAGAGCCGGAAGGAGGTGACCTGGAAGATCACCGACAGGGCTTCCACCACGAAGATCCCCCCGACGATCACCAGGACGATCTCCTGCTTGGTGATGACGGCGATGGTCCCCAGGGCCCCCCCGAGGGAGAGGCTCCCCACGTCCCCCATGAAGACCTGGGCCGGATAGGCGTTGAACCAGAGAAAACCGAGCCCCGCCCCGACCATGGAGCCGCACAGGACCGCCAGCTCTCCGGAGCCCGGCACATTGCTGATCTGAAGGTACTCGGCCACCCGGGCGTGCCCCGCCACGTAGGCGAAGACCAGGTAGGTTCCCGAGGCGATGATGGTCGGCCCGATGGCCAGCCCGTCGAGGCCGTCGGTGAGGTTCACCGCGTTGCCCGCCCCCACGATGACCAGCATGGCGAAACCGATATAGAAGATCCCCAGGTCGGGGGTCAATCCCTTGAAAAAGGGAAGGGCCAGGGTGGTCCTGAAGGCGGGGGTCGCGTAGAGGAAAACCCCGGCGGCCAGGGCGATCAGGATCTGCCAGAGCATCTTCTGCCGGGCCGAGAGGCCGTCGCTGTTGCGCCGCTTGACCTTGCGGTAGTCGTCCACGAAGCCGACGGCCCCGAAACCGACGGTCACCAGGAGCGTCACCCAGACGTAGACGTTGGTCAGATCGGCCCAGAGCAGGGTCGGGATGACGATGGCGGTCAGGATCAGGGTCCCCCCCATGGTGGGGGTTCCCTCCTTCTTGAAATGCGACTCGGGCCCGAGCTTGCGGATGCTCTGCCCGATCTGGAGGCTCTGGAGCTTCTGGATCATCCACGGCCCCAGGATAAAGCAGATCACCAGGGCGGTGATGGCGGCGTAGATGGTCCTGAAGGTGATGAAGCGAAAGACGTAGAAGACCGCGTACTCTTCATGGAGCGGATAGAGAAGGTGGTAGAGCATCCCGGTCTCCCCTTCAGCCGGCCGCCGCCGAAGGAGACCCCTCCCTCAGCGCGGCGCAGACGTTTTCCATCTTCATCCCCCGGGAGCCCTTGACCAGCACCCGGTCCCCTGTGCGCATGAGCTTCCGCACCCAGTCGGCCGCCTCGGCATGGGAGGAGGCGATCCGTACCCTCTCGGCCGAAAGCCCTCCCTCCCGCGCACCGGCTGCGGTTTCGGCGGCCATCTCCCCGAGCAGGAAGAGATGGTCGACCCTTCGGGCGGCCTCCCGGCCCACCTCGCGGTGGAGCGCGGCGGCTTCGGGCCCGAGCTCCAGCATGTCCCCCAGAACGGCGATGCGCTTTTGCCCCCCCAGTTCATCCAGAGCGAGCAGGGCCGCCCGGACCGAGAGAGGGTTGGCGTTGTAGGTGTCGTCGATGAGGGTGATCCCCCCGGCGAGGGGGATCAGGGTCATCCGCCCCTTGGCGTTGCGAAAGGCCGCCAGACCCCGGACGATGGCCTCGGCCGGCACATCGAGGGCCGTCGCGGCTGCCGCCGCCGCCAGGGCATTGGCCACCTGGTGGCGGCCGATCACCCCCAGGGTCACCGGCACCGATTCCTTTGGCAGTTGCATGAGAAAGGAGACCCCCTCGGATGTTACCCGGACCTGATCGGCCCGCACATCGGCTCCCGGAGAGAGTCCGAAGGTCAGGCGGCGCGCCCCGTTGGCCACCGGCAGGGCCGCCACGCGGGCATCATCGGCATTCACGACGGCCGTTCCCCCGACGGGCATGGCCGCGAACAGCTCCCCCTTGGCCCGGGCCACCCCCTCCAGCCCGTGGAGGGTCTCCAGGTGGGCCTCCCCGACGTTGGTGATGATTCCCACCTGAGGGGCGGCGATCTCGGCCAGCCGCGCGATCTCCCCCCGGGCGCTCATCCCCATCTCCAGAACCATCCATCGGTGCTCGGGAGCGAGCCGGAAAAGGGTCAGGGGGAGCCCCACGAGGTTGTTGAAGTTCCCTTCGGTCTTCAGGCCCGGACCGGTCTCCGCCATGATGGCGGCCAGCATCTCCTTGCAGGTGGTCTTGCCCGAGGAGCCGGTGACCGCGGCGACGGGTCCGGCGAACTCCCGGCGAAAGAGGGAGGCGATATCCCCGAGGGCGCGCAGGGTGTCGGCCACCCGGATGATCGGCACGGGGAAGCCCGCCACCACATCCTCGCTCAGGCAGGCAGCGGCCCCTTGCCTTGCGGCCAGGACCAGAAATTCATGGGCGTCGAAATTCGGTCCCCTCAGCGGGACGAAAAGGTCCCCGGGACGGATGGTCCGGCTGTCGGTCGATATCCCGGTCACCAGACCACGGGCCCCCGAGGGGGTCAGCGCCCCGTTGGTCGCCCGGACGATTTTTTCGAGTTCAACCCTCATGGGCCTCCCCGGCGCCGGTCAGGGCGCGGCGAACTTCCTCCCGGTCGTCGAAATGATGCCTCTGGGTCCCGATGATCTGGTAGTCCTCGTGCCCCTTGCCCGCCACAACCAGCAGTTCCCCCTCCTGGAGGACCGAAGCGGCGAAGGCGATCGCCTCCCGCCGGTCTGGGATGACCAGGTAGCCTCTCGCCCCGGGGGCCGCGGCCTCCTGGCGGCTGAGCTCTCCGGCAAAGTGCCGCTCGACACCCGGCCGGATCTCCTCGAGAATGGCCAGCGGGTCCTCGGTGCGGGGATTGTCCGAGGTGACCACCACCAGGTCGGAGCGGCGACCGGCCACCTCCCCCATGACCGGGCGCTTGGTCCGGTCCCGGTCCCCGCCGCAGCCGAAAAGGGTGACCACGCGCTTCGGGTCGAGTTCCCGGGCGGCCTGCAGCACCTTGTCGAGTGCGTCGCCTGTGTGGGCGTAGTCGACCAAGATCAGGGCCCCCCGGTCATTCTCCACCCGCTCCATCCTCCCCGGCACCTGGGGGGCGGCCGAAAGGCCCCGGGCCACCGTCTCTGGGGAGAGGCCCAGGGCGATCCCCGTCGCCGCGGCTCCGAGCAGGTTGAGCAGGTTGAACCCCCCCACCAGGGAGGAGCGAAGATGAATGGGCCCCTGGGGGCTCTCGAGGATGCCGTGGATGCCGGCCAGGCTCAGCTCCACCTTCCGGGGCCTGACCTGAGCCGCGGGGCCCATGCCGAAGGTGAGAACCCCCTCCAGCCCCGAGGCGAGGCGGGAACCGAAGGGATCGTCGATGTTGACCACCGCCAGGCCGTTGCGGGGGGCGAGCAGCTCCGTAAAGAGCCTGCTCTTGCTGGCGAAGTACTCCTCCATGTCCCGGTGATAGTCGAGATGCTCCGGAGTGAGGTTGGTGAAAACGGCCACCGAGTACTCCACCCCGTCCACCCGGTGCTGGGCCAGGGCATGGGAGGAGACCTCCATGACCAGGGCGTTGGCTCCCTGGCGCCGGAAGTCGGCCACCATGCCGAGCAGGTCTGGCGCCTCGGGGGTGGTGTGCAGGGAAGGCTCGACCCGTCCCCCGAAGCGGTAATTGATGGTCCCGAGCACGGCGGGGAGCTTTCCGGCTTCCCGCAGCAGCGATTCCACAAGGTATGTGGTGGTGGTCTTGCCGTTGGTTCCGGTCACCCCCACCACGGGGATACCCGCCGTCGGATCGCCGTAGAAGGCCGCCGAGGCGAGGGCGAGGGCCTTCCGGGCGTCGTCGACGAGCAGGGAGGCCACGCCGGGAGGCAGGGCGCGCTCCTCTTCCATGACCACGATACGGGCGCCCCTCTCGACGGCCTGGTCGATGAACCGGTGCCCGTCGGTCTTCTCCCCCCGCAGGGCGAAGAAGGCCCCACCGGCCTCAACCCTCCGCGAATCGTAGTGGAGACCCTTCACCTCGGTGTTGGGGCTGCCGCTCGAACGGCGCGGGGACAATCTCTCGACCAACTCTAAAACCTTCATGGAATCAATGATTTTCCTTCCCGTCGAGGGAAAAGTCAAAGTCTTTTGCTAGAGCGGAGGGGCAAAGCGCACCCAGACTTCACTCCCGTACCGGATGGGCTGTCCCCCTGCGGGAAGCTGCTCCACCGCCCTGCCGCTTCCCTGGAGCCTGACATTGACGCCGCTGGTTTCCATGGTGCGCAGGGCCTGCCGGTAGCTCATGCCGAGAAAGTTGGGCATCCGCCCGCCGGCGCCGCCCGCCGCCGCCACCGATGGACCGGGCTCGGGGACCGGGGACAGGCTGGCCTCTTCGAGGTCCGGCAAGGTACCGCGAAACCCCTGGGCGGTGTGGGAGACGCCGAGATAACGCAAGGACTGGGAGGCGATCCGGGCGAAGACCGGGGCCGCCACCAGGCCTCCGTAGGCCACGCCCTGGGGCTCGTCGATGGTCACCACGATGACCAGCCGGGGGTCTTCGGCGGGGACGAACCCGATGAAGGAGCCGACCCGCTTGTCCACCGAGTAGCCCCCGGTCACGGGATCGACCTTCTGGGCCGTCCCCGTCTTGCCCGCCACGCGGAAGCCCGGGACCTGGGCCAGGGTGCCGGTCCCTCCCTCCTCGGTGACTCCGACCATCATGTCGGTGAGGCGCCGTGCGGTCTGTTCGCTCACCACCTTGCGAACCAGACGGGGGCCCGTTTCGGTCACCGGAACCCCCTGCTCGTCGTCCATCCGCTCCACCACGTAGGGAGCCATCAGGTAGCCGCCGTTGGCGATGGCTCCCGTGGCGGCGGCCAACTGGAGCGGGGTGACCGAGATCCCCTGCCCGAAGGCGATGGCCGCCTGGTCAATTTCAAACCAGCGGTTCGGGGGGCGCACCAGGCCCGAGACCTCTCCCGGAAGATCCATCTCCGTCGGGGCTCCGAAGCCGAAATCCTGGATGTAGCGGTAGAAGCGCTCCTTGTCGAGGACCTTGCTGATCTTGGCCACGCCGATGTTGGAGCTGTACTTGAGAATCTCCGCCACCGTCAGGTGCTCGTAGGGGCGGTTGTCATGAATGACCCGCCCCCCCACCTTGAAATCCCCTTTTTCGCAGTAGAGCTTCTGCGCCGGCCCCACGACTCCCTCGTTGAGAGCGCCGGCCAGCAGAAAGACCTTGAAGGTCGATCCGGGCTCGAAAGTGTCGCAGATGGCGCGGTTGCGCCACTGCCCGGGGCGATGATTCTGAAAGGCGTTGGGGTTGAAGCTCGGCTGGCTCGCCATGGCCAGAACCTTGCCCGTCTGCGGGTCGAGAACGACGGCGGTCCCTCCCCGAGCCTTCGTCTTCTTGACCCCGGCCTCCAGCTCCTTTTCCGCCAGGTACTGCAGGGTGCGATCGAGGGTGAGATGAAGACTGTTGCCTCGGCTTCCTCCGCGCACATAGCCGTCACCGGAGGCCATCCCCCGCCCCAGGGCGTCGCGCTCGGTGACAAGGTACCCTCCGCGGCCCAGAAGCACGTGGTCGTACTTGAGCTCCAACCCTTCGAGCCCTTCGGGATCGAGCCCCGTGAAGCCGATGACCTGAGCGCCGATTTCCGAGTTGGGGTAGAAGCGCTGGTGCTCCTTGACGAAATTGACCCCCTCCAGCCCGAGGGCCCGGACCGCCTCCCCTTCCCGGGGGGTGACCCTGCGTTTGAGCCAGATGAAATTCTTGTCGGAGGAGAGCTTGGCCCGTACACCCTCCAGGGGGAGATCGAGGGCAGCGGCCAGGGCGCGGGCCTGTCGGGGAGGATCGGTGATCCGCCTTGGATTCACGTAGATGGAATCGACCTCCACGCTCACCGCCAACTCCTCGCCGTTACGGTCGTAGATGGTCCCCCGCTGGGGGGTCAGGGGGATGACTTTCTGATGCTGCCGCTCGGCTCTGGCCTGCAGCTCCTCCCTGGAGAGCACCTGCAGGTGGAAGGCACGGGCGACGATCAGGCCGAAGGCCAGGATGAAAAAGACTCCGACGATACGGATCCTGATCCTGGCCCATTTCTCCCGCTCTTCCATCGTTATCGGACCAGGACCACCTGCTCCGGGGCCGGCGCCCTCAGCCCCAGCTCGTTTCGGGCGATCCGTTCCAGGCGCGAGGGGTTGCGCAGGCTCGCCGCTTCCAGGCGCAGCCTCTGGCTCTGCTGCTGCACCCCGCGCAGACGCTCCTCGAGGCTCGAGATGTCGTATTCAAGGTGGATGACCTGAAGGCGTGACCAGACGAAGAAGAGGGCGATGACGCAGATGGTGGCGATGAAGGCGAGCAGCGGCAGCAACCGGGGGCGATAGAGGGTGAAACCGTTGATCTTCGGGATGGCCTTGAGGATCGCTTCCGACATATTTCCCTCCTCACAGGGCTGGCGCCCAATGGATGAAACGGGTCATTCCCGGCGGCGGACCGCTCTCAGCGTTGCGCTGCGGGACCTGGGGTTGGCCTCCACCTCCCCGGGGCCGGGGCGCACCCCCTGCCGGGTCAGCAGGTCGACCCGGGGCTCGTGGCCGCAGGCGCAGAGGGGAAGCTTCGGCGGACAGATGCAGCCGGTGGACTCGGCCCTGAAAATCCGCTTGACGATGCGGTCTTCCAGGGAATGGAAGCTGATCACCACCAGCCTCCCCCCCGGCTTTAAAAGATCGATTCCGGCGGCCACCCCCCGCTCGGCATGCTCCAGCTCCCCGTTGACGTGGATGCGAAGGGCCTGGAATACCCGGGTGGCCGGGTGGATGCGGGAAGGGACGTGCCCCCCGGGGACCGCGTCCCGCACCAGCTCGGCCAGCTGGCGGGTTGTGCCGATCGGCTGCTCGGCGCGAACCCTGACGATGCGCCGGGCGATCCGGCCGGCCCAGCGCTCCTCGCCATACTCCCGAAAGATTCTCGCCAGCTCCTCCGCCTCGTAGCCGTTGACCACCTCCGCGGCGGTCTCCCCCCGGGTGGGGTCCATGCGCATGTCGAGGGGGCCCTCCTCCCTGAAGGAGAAGCCTCGGTCGGCGCTGTCGAGCTGAAAGGAGGAAACCCCCAGGTCGAGCAGCATGCCGTCCACTCCGGCCACCCCCAGCTCCGCCAGAACCTCGGCGGCCTGGGAGAAGTTGGCCTGCCGCAACAGAACCCGGTCTCCGAAGGGGGCGAGAAGCCGGCCGGCCGCTTCGAGGGCTGCCGGGTCGCGATCGAGCCCGATCAGTCGCCCCTCCGGAGCGCTTGCCTCGAGCACCAGCCGGGCATGCCCTCCGCCTCCCACCGTGCCGTCGAGATAGATTCCGCCCGAACGGGGGGCCAGGAAGGCCAGCGCCTCCTCCGGCAGGACCGACAGGTGCCTGAAGCCCCCCTCGGCCAAAGTCTAGAACCCCGCCTGGGCCAGGGACTGGTGGTCGGCGAAGAGACGCTCTTCGGTCTGGCGGGTCACCTCGGCGTGGCGAATCTGGCTCCAGACCTCCATCTTGCGATCCATGCCGATCACCACCACGTCCTTCTCCAGCCCCGCGTAGGCTCGCAGAGACTGGGGGACCTGGATGCGGCCCTGCTTGTCGAAGGAGCACTCCACCGCCGGGGCGATCATCACCCGCAGGATGTCGTCCTTTGAGGCGCCGGGCGGCATGGCGCTCACCCGGTCCATGATCGCCTGCCATTCGGCCATGGGATAGGCGACCAGCCCCCCATTGCGCTTGGTGAGCATCAGGCGCTCGTCCCCGAAGGCGCCGCTGAGCACCTCCCGGAACTTTGCCGGGATGCTCGCCCGCCCCTTGGGGTCGATGGAGTTGATGTATTCGCCCTGGAAGTTCACCATGGCCCTCTTTGGGCTAAATTGACACTCTTTTACACATTTTGGGGAACTATAGCGGCGGGCCTGGGGGATGTCAAGGAGATTTTCCAGTTTTACAGGGAGTTAGACGCCGGCGGGAGGGTCAAAAAAAATCCTGCCGCGGGGGTCGGCAGGATCCGAAAGAAGAGATTGGCCCGGGGACCGGGAGGGGGGGATCATTGTTGGCGCAGCGGAAACTCCATCTCGATCTCCTCGATGCGCCGGTCGACCACCCGGCGCACGGTGAAGACGATCCCCGCGGCTTCGCAGGTCGCCCCCTCCTCGGGGATGGTGCCGAGCAGGCGCAACAGGTAGCCTGCCAGGGTGTTGGCGTGCTCTTCGGAGAGCTGGAGGTGGAAGCGACGGTTGAGAAAACGGAGGGACGTGCTCCCCTCCACGAGATACCGGCCCGCCGAGACCTCCCTGACGGCGACCTCCTCCAGGTCATACTCGTCCTGGATCTCCCCCACGATCTCCTCCACCACGTCCTCGAGGGTGACGATCCCCTCCACGCCGCCATATTCATCGATGACCACGGCCAGGTGGACCCTCTTTCTGCGGAAGGACTGGAGCAGGGTCTCGATCCGCTGGGAATCGGGAACGAAGAAGGGGGGGCGGCAGACCTTGCGGATGGAGAACTCACCGCGGCGGTCGACATGATTGAGGATGTCCTTGGAATGGATGACCCCCACCACGCTGTCGAGACTCCCCTCGAAGACGGGGAAGCGGGAATGCCGGGACTTCTGAACCATCCCCAGCACCTCCTCGAAGGGGGCGCCCACTTCGATCCCGACCACTTCGGTGCGGGGAATCATGACGTCGCGCACCCGGGTCTGGGCCAGCTCGAAAACACCGTGGAGCATGCGTCGCTGTTCCTTGGCCACCACCCCCGACTGCTCCCCGACGCTGATCATGGTGCGGATCTCGTCCTCTGAGATGGAGGACTGGAGCCGGTCGCTGCCGGGGAAGATGCGGGCGAGCAGGCGGGTGAGCCCTCCCAGCACCCAGGTCAGGGGATGGAGCAGGGTCATCACCACCCGGATCGGCCCCAGGACCAGAAAGGCGACCCGCTCGGAGGATTTGGCGGCATAGGTCTTGGGGAAGACCTCGGAGAAGACGAGCAGCAGGGGGGTGAGCACGAGGATGGTGACAAGCTCCCCCCGGTCACCGTAGAGGTGGACGAAAAAGCCGGTGGCGATGACCGAGGCGGCAATGTTGACCAGATTGTTGCCGACCAGGATGGCCCCGAGCAGGCGGTCGGGCTGGGCGAGTGTCGCCTCGAGCCTGTCGGCCCCCTTTCTTTTCTTCAGGACCAGGTACTTGACCCGAAGCCGGTCGAGGGCCATCAGGGCGGTTTCCGAACCGGAGAAAAAGGCCGAAAGGAGAAAGAGAAGGCCAAGCAGGGCGAGGCGGAACAACTGATCGTCTGACACGAAGGGGTCTCCAGGGGAATTTGTCGGCGGCCACGGGCCGCGTGCGGTGGGCAGTGTACAACAGGGACTTTCATAATACAATAATCGAGACTGGGCGCCCCCGTGCTTGAAAGGGCGCCCCGGCCTATGCTATAAACCCGGGCCAGCACCTCCCAAAAAGGATTCCCCATGGACCGGGAAAAGGCAAAGCGCCGTCACAGCGAACTGAGCGACCTGCTCCACCGCCACAACCACCTCTATTACGTTCTCGACCGTCCCGAGATCAGCGACGCCGAGTACGACAGGCTCTTCCGCGAGCTGCTCGAGCTGGAAAGTTCCCTCCCCGACCTCGTGACCCCCGACTCCCCATCCCTGCGGGTCGGCGCCCCTCCCCTGGAACGCTTCCAGCCCGTGCGCCACGCCCTCCCCATGCTCTCCCTCGAGAACGCCTTCGACGAAGCCGAGATGCGGGAATTCGACGCCCGGGTCCGCCGCTTCCTCGCCACCTCGGAAACCATCGACTATGTCTGCGAGATGAAGCTCGACGGGGTGGCTGTTGAGCTGGTCTACCGCGACGGGACCCTGGAGGTCGGCTCCACCCGGGGGGACGGCACGACGGGGGAAGGGGTCACCGAGAATCTCAAGACGGTGCGCAGCATCCCCCTGCACCTGCAGCCCCCCTTCCCTTCCCTTCTGGAGGTGCGCGGCGAGGTCTACATGGAGCTTCCCGACTTCCAGGCCTTCAACCGGGAGAGGGAGGAGGAGGGGGAAGCGACCTTCGCCAACCCCCGCAACGCCACTGCCGGAAGCCTTCGCCAACTCGACTCCCAGATCACCGCCCGGCGCCCCCTGAAGATCTTCTGCTACGGCACCGGACGCCTGGAAGGGGCCGGGTTCGCCTCCCACCTGGAAACACTGGAAGGGCTGAGACGCTGGGGCCTGCGCGTCAACCTGGAGGAGACCCGGCGGGTGCGGGGCATCGAGGGGGCCCTTGCCCTCTACCGGGAGCTTCTGGAGCGCCGGGACCGGCTCCCCTACGAAATCGACGGCATGGTGGTCAAGGTCGACGACCTCACTCTGCAGCGGGAACTCGGGGAGAAGACCCGCACCCCCCGCTGGGCCATCGCCTGCAAGTTCCCCCCCAGGCAGGCGGTCACCGTCATCGAGGCGGTGACGCTCCAGGTCGGCCGCACCGGCGCCATCACCCCCGTCGCGCGCCTTCGTCCCGTGGAGGTGAGCGGAGTGACCGTCTCCCGGGCCAGCCTCCACAACTGGGACGAAATCGCCCGTCTCGACATCCGGGTGGGCGACCACGTGGTGGTGGAACGGGCCGGGGACGTGATCCCCGACGTGGTCCGGGTCCTCGCCGAAAAGCGCAGCGGCGACGAGACTGCGGTCCCCCTCCCCGAGGTCTGCCCCGAGTGCGGCTCGACTGTTTCCCGCCTCGAAGGGGAGGTGGTCCCCCGATGCCAGGGGCTCTCCTGCCCGGCCCAGCTCAAGGAATCGATCAAGCACTTCGCCTCCCGCAACGCCATGGACATCGACGGCCTCGGGGACCGCTACGTCGACCAGCTGCTGCGCCTGGGCCTTGTGAAAAGCGTCGCCGATCTCTACACCCTGACCCGGGAGGACCTCTTCCGTTTCGAGCGCATGGGGGAAAAACTCGCCGACAACCTTCTCCTGGCCATCGCCCGGAGCAAGGAACGCACCCTGGGCCGCTTCCTCTTTGCCCTCGGCATCCGCCACGTGGGGGTTCACCTGGCCCGGGTCCTCGCCCGGCAGTTCGGCTCCCTCGAAGAACTCTCCCGCGCCGGCCGGGAGGAACTGCTGGCCGTGCACGAGGTGGGGCCGCAGGTGGCCGACAGCGTGGTCGCCTTCTTCGCCTCGGAGCCCAATCGCGAGATCCTCTCCCGCCTCTCCGCTTCCGGCGTGCGGCCGGGCCGGGAAGAGCGCAGGGCCGGCGGCCCCCTCTCCGGGAAGACCTTCGTCTTCACCGGCTCCCTCCCCACCCTGGGACGCAAGGAAGCCCAGGAGATGGCGGAGCGCCTCGGGGGACGGGCGGCCGGATCGGTCAGCAAGAAGACCGACTTCGTGGTCGCAGGGGAGGAAGCGGGAAGCAAGCTGGAAAAGGCCCGGGAGCTGGGAATCCCCGTCATGGACGAGGGGGAGTTTCTGCGAATGATCGAAAAGGAGGAATCGCCATGAGAATGGTCCGGGCAACCGTGCGGATCCGCGGCCTGGTGCAGGGGGTGAGCTTCCGCTACTTCACCCGCCGCACGGCCGAGTCGCACCAGCTGACGGGCTGGGTGCGCAACCTCCCCACCGGGGACGTGGAAGCGATCTTCGAGGGTCGGGAGAGCCAGGTCAGGGCCGTCCTGGAATGGTGCAAGGAGGGGCCGAGCGCCGCCCGGGTGGAGGAGATCCTCGTCGACTGGGAGGACTGGCGGGGGGAATTCGAGTCCTTCGAGGTGCTGCGCTGAGCCATCCCTTCTGGTCCTCCAGCCTCTACTCTTCGCCCGACTCCTTCAGCTTGAGATACTCCTGGTAGACCTCGCTGCCGGGGCGGCCGAACTGGCGCGCCACCTCCTTGACCGCCTCCCGGGCGGGACGATCCCCGGCCGCCAGGGCCCTGCGCAGAGCCTCGGCCACCGTTTCGACGGGCGCCTCCTCCGCCGCCGGCGCGATCAGCAGCACGATCTCCCCCCGCACCCTCTCACCATCGGCAAAATGCCCGAGCACCTCTCCGGCCCCCCCCCGCACCAGCTCCTCGTGCATCTTGGTCAGTTCCCGGGCCACGGCAACCTCCCTTTCTTCCCCCAACTCCTCGCCGATCTCCTTCAACGTTGCCGCAAGGCGGTGGGGCGCCTCGTAGAAGACCGTCGTCTGCTCCGCCGAGGCGATTCGCCTCAGGGCCTCCCGCCTCCCCTTGCTCTTGGCCGGCAGAAAGCCGGCAAAGACGAAGCCGTGGGTCGGCAGCCCTGAGACCGACAGGGCGGCCACCGCCGCGCAGGGGCCCGGGACGACCGCCACCGGCACCCCCGCCTCACGGCAGGCCCGCACCAGGCGGTATCCGGGATCGCTGATCGCCGGCGTGCCGGCGTCGGAAATCAGGGCCAGCGATTTGCCTCCCCGCAGGGCCTCGACCAGCTCCGGCGTCCGGGACTGCTCGTTGTGCTCGTGATAGGGGGTCAGGGGGGTCGGGATCCCGTAGTGACGGAGGAGCTTGCGGCTGTGCCGGGTGTCCTCGGCGGCGATGAGGTCGACCTCCTTGAGGATCCGCAGGGCGCGCAGGGTAATGTCCTCGAGGTTGCCTATGGGCGTGGCGACGATGTAAAGAGTGGCTGGCATAGATGTCAGGGCCGGGACTGGCTCCCCAGGGGTGCCTGTCCCGGAGGAGTGAGGGTTCAAGAGTCAGGAATCAGGGGGAGCCGAGTTCACTTTCCAGGCGGTCAAGCTCCCGCAACCAGAGGGCGGCGCTCGCGTCGCTCGGCATCCGCCAGTCCCCCCGGGGGGAGAGGGCGACGCTGCCGACCTTGGGCCCGTCGGGGAGGCAGGAGCGCTTGAATTGCTGGCTGAAGAAGCGGCGGTAGAAAATACGCAGCCACCCGAGGAGCTCAACGGCCGTGAACCGCTCCCCAAAGGCCTGGAGAGCCCAGAAGAGGACCTTGGCCGGCGGGAACTGCAGGCGCACGACGTGGTAGAGGAAAAAATCGTGGAGCAGGTAGGGGCCGATCTCCTTCTCCGTGTGCTGGGCGATCTCCCCCTGTTCATCGGGGGGGAGGAGTTCAGGGGAGACGGGGGTCGCGCCGATGTCGGCCAGCACCCGGGAGACCTCCCCGGTGAACTCGGACTGCTCGCACCACTCGACCAGGTAGCGGACCAGGGTCTTGGGCACCCCGGCGTTGACGCCGTACATCGACATATGGTCGGCGTTGTAGGTGCACCATCCCAGGGCGAGCTCGGAGAGGTCCCCCGTGCCGATGACCAGCGCGGCCTCCTGGTTGGCCACATCCATCAGGATCTGGGTGCGCTCCCGGGCCTGGGCGTTCTCGAAGACCAGGTCATGCACCCCGGGGTCATGCCCGATGTCTGCGAAATGAACCTCCACGGCCTTCTGGATGGGGATGACCCGCAGGCTGACCCCGAGCAGCTCCGCCAGTCTCTCGGCGTTGCCCCGGGTCCGGGCGGTGGTGCCGAAGCCGGGCATGGTCACCGCCACGATGCCGCGGTGGTCGAGACCGAGCTTGTCGAAGGCCTTGGCGGTCACCAGCAGGGCCAGGGTGGAGTCGAGGCCACCGGAGATGCCGATCACCGCCCGGGCGAGACCTGTGTGGCGAAGCCTCTTGGCAAGGGCCGTGGTCTGGAGGGCGAAGATCTCCCGGCAGCGCCGGGCCCGCTCCCGGTCGTCGGGGGGAACGAAGGGGGTGGGACTCACGGGGCGCCGCAGGCTGTCGGCCGGCCTTTCGGCCAGGTGAAAGGGAACCACCCGGAAGGCTCCGCCGCAGGCGGCCGCGAAGGTGTTGTTCCTTAGCCGTTCGGCGGCAAGACGGTGCATATCGACATCGGCCACCGCCATGCGGGTGTCGAAGTCGAAGCGGGGAGTTTCGCCGAGAATCAGCCCGTTTTCGGCGATCAGGGAGTGCCCCGAATAGACCAGGTCGGTGCTCGACTCCCCCGGACCCGCCGAGGCGTAGAGATAGGCGGCGAGGCAGCGGGCCGACTGGGACTGGACCAGGGCCCTGCGGTACTCCTCCTTGGCCAGGGTCTCGGGGCTCGCAGAGAGGTTCGCCAGCAGGGTCGCCCCGGAGAGGGCCATGGGGCCGCTGGGGGGCTCCGTCGCCCAGAGATCCTCGCAGATCTCGACCCCGAGCAGGCAGTCTGGCATCTCCTCGGCCCGGAAGAGAAGGTCGGCTCCGAAGGGGACCCTCTCCCCCTCCCACTCGAGGTGATCGGCGGTGCGATCCTCCGCCGCCGAGAACCAGCGCTCCTCGTAGAACTCGCCCGTATTGGGAAGAAAGGTCTTGGGAACCACACCGACGATGCGGCCGGCGGCCAGAAGGACCGCGCAATTGAAAAGGCGTCCGTCCTGGACGACGGGGAGACCGACCAGCACCGCAACCCCGTGGCGCCCGGCTTCAGAGGCGATGGCCGGAAGGGCGGTCCGGGCCGCCTCGACGAGCAGGGGTTGAAAGAAAAGATCCCCGCAGCTGTATCCCGTCAGACCCAGCTCGGGAAAGACCAGCAGCTGACAGCCCTGGGCTGCCCCTTCATCCATGGCGGCCAGAGTCCGCCCGACGTTGAAGGGAACGTCCGCCACCCGCAGCTCGGGGGAAACCACCCCGACCCGGACAAGCCCCATCCCTGAGAGCGTCTTCGTCATCCCTGTCTCCTTCGCCACCTCCCATCCCCTTGGGAGAGGCGGCGGCGCCCTACAATCATAGTCGGCCCGCACCGGAAGGCAACGGCCGACCCGTTTCAGCCACCCAGACCGAAAGCGTCGGGGATATGCTCAACCGTCACCCCGCCGGCGGCGAGGAGGATCGCCACCACGTCGAAACGGGGCTGAAGCCCGCGCCCTTTCCCCTGGGCCAGGTACCACTGGGCCGCCTTCAGAATCTGTCTCTGCTTGCGGGGCCCCACCGCCTCCTGCGGCGTGCCGAAGGCGCTCCCCCGCCGGGTCTTGACTTCGACAAAAACGAGGGTCTTTCCCTGGCGGGCGACCAGGTCGAGCTCACCGAGGGGGGTGCGCAGGTTGCGCTCGAGGATCTTCATCCCCCGGCCCGCCAGGTAGTCCGCGGCGGCCGCCTCCCCCCAACTGCCCAGCGCCAGTCGCTCCTCGGTCATGGGGCGGGAACGTGCTCCCGCACGCCCCGAAAACTCTTTCGGTGCAGCGGGGAGGGGCCGAGTCGGGCGATGGCCGCAAGATGGGCCGCACTGCCGTACCCCTTGTGATCGGCAAAGCCGTACCCGGGATACCGTCCGTCATGGGCGGTCATGATCCGGTCCCGGACCACCTTGGCCACCACCGAGGCCGCGGCCACGGAAAGGGAGCGGGAATCCCCCTTTTTGAGGGTCTTCTGGGGGAGGGGGAGGGGAACCGGAGTGATGCCGTCGACCAGCAGGAAATCAGCGGGGAGCCTAAGGCGCCCCACGGCCAGGGACATGGCCCGCAGGGTCGCCTGCAGGATGTTGATGCTGTCGATCTCCTCCGGGTGGGCCATCCCCAGCCCGACGGCCAGGGCCTTCTCCCGGATCAGGGGGAAGAGGCTTGTTCTCTGCCTCTCGCTGAGCTGCTTGGAATCGGTGAGCCCGGGGAACTCGACGCCGGGCGGGAGGATCACCGCCGCCGCCACCACCGGGCCGGCGAGGGGCCCCCGGCCGGCCTCGTCGACCCCGGCCACGGCCCTGTGTCCCTTCCCCCGGAGCTGCTCCTCGAAGAAGGTCAGGGAGAGCTCCTGGGGATCGAAAAGTTCCAGGTTTCTCACCGCCGTCTCCCCGACAAAATGGCTCTGGATTTGCACCCGGCCATAGTGTAGTATTTGGAGCCTGAGAAAATGCCAGCCATTTCATTCCCATGGAGGAGAGAGCCCATGACCGCTTCGCTTGTTGCCCTGATCGCCGCCCTGCTCTACCTGATATTCTGCATCGACTGGAAAGAATTCGGCGCCGTCTTCAAGGAGGGGGGCTGGGCCGCCCTCGCCTTCTTCGCCCTGGTCGGCGTGGCCGTCGCCTACGGACCCCATTTCTTCAACGCCGCCCACGGCGGCGGCATGGGGCACTGATTCCCCGTTCCGCCCAAATCCCGGACCCTGAAAACAGCAAAGCCCCGGCATCCCGCCGGGGCTTTGTCGTTTGGAGACCTTCTCAGGCGTAGCGCCGTTCCCGGATGCGGGCGGCCTTGCCGTAGAGCTTGCGCAGGTAGTAGATCTTCGCCCGGCGCACACGCCCAAGGCTCATGACCTCGACCCGGTCCACCGTCGGGGCGTGAAGGGGGAAGACCCTCTCCACCGCCACGCCGTCGGAGACTTTGCGCACCGTAAAGGTCGAACCGACGCCGTTGTTGCAACGCTTGATGCAAACCCCCTGAAAGGCCTGGATCCGCTGTTTGTCACCTTCCACGATCTTGACGTGGACCTTCACGGTGTCACCCGCCCTGAAGGGGGGGACGTTCTTCTTCATCTGCTCCATGCCCAAATAATCGATGATGTTCATCTCTTCCTCCTCTATATACGTCCAAAAGGAACGTGTCGTTTCTGCCTCGGCAGGTGCGGAGAGCGATGCCCCCCCGAAAGAATTTCAGTGATCGCCTGGGTGCCGGCCGAGGAGACGATCGAGAAGGATCGCCGCCGCTGCCCGTACCGAAAGATGATTGTAGTCGCCGCAGCCCCGTATCGGCTCGAGTACCGGCCAGCCCCGCTCGAAAAACTCCGGAGCCAGCCCCCATCCGGTGCCCAGGATGAGCATGCCGGGTCGCTCCCCGAGCAGGTTTCGGCAGGCCCCGTAGCCGAGCCCCCCCTGCCGGCCCGCTGCGGTGAGCAGCGGCAGAACCTCGCCGCCGCAGGCATCCGTCCAACGCTCGAGGGCCTCGTCGAGGGTGACGGCCAGTTCCACAAGATCGAGGGCCTGGCGCCTGTCGGGATTGGAGGTGGCGCCGAATCCTTCCCGCCAATGCCCCAGGATGCGCTCTACCAGCAGCCGCTGCTCGGCGACGGGAGTCACCACGTAGAAACGCTCGGCCCCGAAGGTGCGGGCCGCGCGGGCGATGTCGTGGATATCGAGGTTGGTCACCGCTGTGGTCACCCTGTCCCCGCGCCGATCGAGGACGGGGTGGTGCACTAGGGCGACGGCCAGCCTGGGGCCCTTCACGATTTATCCCCGTGGGCCTCGCGCCGCAGCTCCTCGAGCCAGCGACGGTCCTGCTCCGAAAGGTGGGCCTTCTCCAGGAGGTCGGGACGCCTCTTCAGGGTCCGGCGCAGCTGCTCGCGCCTTCTCCACCGGGCGATTTCCGCATGGTTGCCCGAGAGGAGCACCTCGGGAACCCGCATCCCTTCAAATTCCACCGGACGGGTGTAGTGGGGATGCTCGAGCAGCCCGTCGGCAAAAGAATCGGTACAGGCGCTGCCGCTGCTGCCGAGGACCCCCGGAAGAAGCCGGGCCACGGCATCGATCATCACCATGGCCGCCAGTTCCCCGCCGGTGAGAACGAAATCCCCCAGCGAGTACTCGAAATCGGCGTGGGAGCGGATCCGCTCGTCAAACCCTTCGTAGCGTCCGCAGAGGAAGATCAATCCCTCTTCCCCGGACAACCGCGTCGCCTCGGACTGGTCGAAGGGGACCCCCTGGGGGGTCATGAGGAGCACCCGGGAGCCCGGGGATCTCTCCTTGAGGGCCGAGATGGCCCGTACCGCAGGCTCCGGCTTCAGCACCATGCCGTCCCCCCCTCCATAGGGAGGGTCGTCGGTCACCTGGTGCCGGCCCGTCGCCCAGTCCCGCAGGTTGTGGGCGGCGATGGTGATCAGCCCCCTCTGCGCCGCCTTGCCCAGAATGCTCTCCCGGAAGGGGGAGTCGAACATGGCGGGGAAAAGGGTCAGGACATCAAACTTCATCCGGCTCCGGGACCAGGCCTTCGGGAAGATCGACCAGCATCCGCCCGGCCTCGAGGTCGACCTCCAACACAAACTGCCGGACGGCCGGGATCAGAACCTCCCCCCGGGCGCCGCGAACCACGTAGAGGTCGTGAGCCGCTGTGGTGAAAAGTTCAGCCAACTCCCCTAGCTCGCCGAGGCGGCGGTCGACGACCCGCAGCCCCTTGAGCTCGTACCAGTAGTTCTCCCCCTCGGGGAGTTCGGAGAGCTGGTCGAGGGGCATCAGCACCTCGCACCCCACCAGCCGCTCCACGCTGTTGATATCGTCCAGCCCGGCCAGGCGCAGAATAAAGCCCCCCTTGTGGGGAGCGACCCGTGCCGGTCTGTATGCTTCCATCTCCGCTCCGGGCCGTCGCAGGAAAACCTGCCCGGCTTGAAGAAGAGCCTCCGAATCGCGGGTTTCGGGACGGACCTTCAGGTCACCCTTCAGTCCGTGCACCCCGATCACCATCCCGACCCGGAAGAGCTGATCGCCCAAGGCGGGGTCACTCCATGATTTGCAGGGAGGCCCGCTTGTTCTCGCGGGTCGCCTTGGCGTTGAGCAGCGTGCGCATCGCCTTGGCCGTCCTCCCCTGCTTGCCGATGATCCGCCCCATGTCGTCCTGGGAGGCGGAGAGCTTGACCAGGACGGTGCCGTCCTCGTCGAGCTCCTCGGTGATCGAGACCGCATCGGGATGTTCCACGAGAGATTTCGCGATGAATTCGATCAGCTCTTTCATGGCGTCCGTCCTTGGGAGACGGGAGGGGACCCGCCTCGCGTGAAGAGTCCCGTCAGGCCCCCTCGGCCCCGGTGAACTTGGCCCAGATCCCCTGCTTGCGCAGAAGGGAGCGGACCGTATCGGTCACCTTGACCCCCTGGCGAAGCCAGGCGAGGGTCCGCTCTTCCTTGATGTTGACCAGGGGAGGATCGACCTTGGGGTCGTACTGCCCGAGGTTCTCGATGAAGGCACCGTCGCGCGGCGAGCGCTCGTCGGTCACCACCACCTGGTAAAAGGGTTTCTTCTTGGCGCCCCCGCGGGCGAGACGA
>JBFHXN010000007.1:0-17666 GCA_041598955.1 Desulfuromonadales bacterium
CAGAACCGGCATCTGACCGACCAGATGGGTCTTGGTCACCGTGATCTCGCCCACCAGGTTCATCATCTTTTCGAGCTGGTCGGCGCGGACCTTGACCACCCCGCCGGCGGCCAAGGTGACTTCCTCCTCCCGGCGGCCACTGGAGCGGCGCTCTTCGGTGGGAAACTCCCCCTCATCCTCGCGGCTTTCAGGGAAGATCGGGAGGGGTTCCGGCTTGCCAGCGGCCTTCGGGTCTCCCTCCGTTTCGGCCCCGGCCAGGAGGCGGTCGATCTTTTCGACGACCCCCGCGGGTTCGGTCTTCTTCTCGGCGGCGCAGTCGAGCAGGGAGCGGATCTGGTCGAGGGCGAAAAGCATGGCATCGACCTGGGGGCGGGTCGGGAGCCGTCGCTGATCGCGAAGGGTCTCGAGGGTGTCCTCGAGGCGGTGGGCCACGGCTCCGACGGTGCGAAGCTTCATGAGGTTGGCCGAGCCCTTGATGGTGTGCGCCGAGCGAAAGAGTCGCTCGATGGTCGCTTCCCTGGAGCCGGGATCCTTGTCCAGGGAGAGCAACCCTTCTTCGAGCAGGGCCAGATGTTCGGCAGCCTCTTCGAAGAAGAGCTGCAGGGCGCTGTCAAGCAGGTTGGACATCAGTCCGGCCTCACACGGTAGCGGTCAAGGAACTCGGTCAGATCGAGGCGCTCCCCTGCGCACTCCGTTGAGAGGTTCGGCATCCCCTCGGCGACAAAGGCGAGTTGCTCCCCAGCGGATTGGGCCACGACCATCCTCAGCGGGCCCTCCTCGGTGCAAACGGAGTCGTTCAGGCGGCCCAGGTCGATGACGGGCATGACGTTGCCTCGCAGGTTGATCAGGCCCGAGACGAAGGGGGGCGCGAGGGGGACGGGGGTGAAGGGGGGAAGCTCGGAGATCTCCGCCATCTGCTCGATGGGGAGGTGATACTCCCGGCCGGCGATGCGGAAGCGGCAGCAGAGGAAGGGGGCACGGGGCTCGGGTTTGGCCAGAAGGAGCTCCTCGACCACCCTCTGGGCGGCGCTGGGGAGATCGTCCTCCCCAAGGGGGCCCGGCGTGGGCATGAGAGAGGGGGGCTGCTTCACCTCAGGCGGGGGAAAGTTTTCCTCCCGGGACGGAGAAAGGACTCTTTCTTCCTCCGAGGGTTGGGATGGCGACTCTGCCGTGGGGATTTCGAAGGGAGGGGGCACCTCCGAGGGAGGGAGGGGTTCGGTCCGAACAGCGGCAAAGGCCTGATCGACCTCTTCGAGCACGCCCGAGGGTTCCTGCCCGCCGCCAGCGGCGAGGATGACCATTTCCTTGAGTTTGCCCAAGGCGAAGCGCATGGCGCGCACCAGGGCAGGGGACGGGGCCGCTCTGCGCTGAAAGAGCTCTTCGAGGGTGTCTTCGAGGAGGTTGGCGATGGTGCTGATGGTCAGCAGGCGAACCAGGGCGGCCGTCCCCTTGACCGAGTGGGCGCTCCGGAAGGCGGCCTCGAGCAGCGGCTTTTCCTCCTGGCTTCCCTGCCCGGCCAGGCGGAGATAAGCCTCGATGGCGGCCAGGTTTTCCGTGGCCTCCTCGAGGAAAATGGGCATCAGGGCTCCCCGGACATCTCCCATGGGCGGGTGTTCCTCAGGATGTCTTGCGCTTGAGGAGGCCGACCTTGCTCAGGGCGTAACAGATGCGTTTGGTCTCCACGGGGTCGAAGTTGTTGTCCTGGATGATCTCGCGCAGCGTCTTCTTCCCGTCGATGATGGAGAAGAACTCGAGTTCCTTGGGGTGAAGGGTGAAATCGTCGAGGGCATCCTCGTTGGTGATCAGGCGCATGAGCACGACGCTCTCGTCCTGGAACTCGGTGGTGGCCACCTGCTTCTCGTCGAGAAGGCGCAGGCCTTCCATGAGGACGAAGATCAGGGGGAGGCGGAAGGAGATGTCCTGGAGGTTGAGGGGGAGATCGTCCTCTTCCATGTAAAAGGTCCCCTCCTTGACCTCGAGGATGCCGTTGAAGGCCTCCATGGCGTGCTGCCTGAGGTACTCCATGAGCTCGTTCTCGGTGATGATTCCCTTTTCCACGAGGACGCGGCCGACGGGGCGGTTGTTCTCCCGGGCCTCGGTGACGATCTGGGCGATGTCCTTGGTGCCGCACTGGATCTTGCCGTCACGGCACATGAGGTCGAGCAGGAAGAGGTGTTTTCCGTCCGTTTTGCTGACTGTTGCGAAGACGAACATGCCGTTTTCCAGGAAGATCTCGCCGAAGGTGCTGCGGGAGAAGACCGAGAGGCGGCCGGTCAGTCGCGAGTTGTAGGTGAAGTTGATGATGTCCGGCAGGGGGATCTGGGAGAGGTTCCCCGACATGACCAGGGTGTCGTGCTTGACCAGGCCCGTCTCCCGGAGGGTGTCCGAAAGGACGTTCTTCATCAGAAGAGGGAAATCCTTCTGGAAATATTGCCTGACAATCCGGTCGAAGCGCTCCTGCATCTGCGACAGCAACTGTTCGGGTGCCGCCGCGGGGGAGGCAGGGGGAGTGTCAGGGAGGAGGGGGGGTTTTTCCACCTGGAGCACCTCGTCGAGTTTGCGGACCAGCCCCTCGGGCTCGAAGGGTTTGTTGAAATAGTGGACGACGCCGAATTCTTCCTCGAAGGCCTTGCCGACGACCTCCCCCTTGGAGGAGATGAGGATGATCGGGATCTCCTTCATTCCTGCCTCGGAGCGCAGAGATTTGCAGAAGAGATGACCGTTCATTTTCGGCATGACGTAGTCGACCAGAATGGCGGCTGGGCGAACCTCTCGGGCCAGTTTCAGCCCGACTTCGCCATCCTCGGCGGTGTGAACCGTGTATCCCTGCTGTGTGAGAATCAGCTCGGCCAGCCGTCGGACGGTGGGCGAATCATCGACAACCAAAATGCGGGCGCCGTCGTTTGTCATGGGTGCATCTCCCCCTTGCGCTGAAGGTTGAGTGGGCGCTTACGCTACTCCCTGAGAATGTCCATGGCCTTGGCCAGGCTGACCTTCATACGCTTGAAGGCGTCGGCCAGATCCTTGATTTCGTCGTTGGTCTTCACCTCGAATTCGCTGTCCATCTTGCCGCGGCTTATGTCGCCGGCCACCGCAACGATGTTCTCGATGGGCCGAACGACGCTGCGTACGATGATCCGATCGACGGCGAGCAGGGCGAGCAGGAAGAAGATGCTGAAACCGCCCGCAAAATAGGCAAGCTTCTTGCGGGCCTGACTGAGGGCCACCTCTGCGGGAACGTAGATGAAGCGTCCGCCGACCACGTCTCCGACCTCGTAGCCGTAGCCTGAGCGGCTGCCGTACTTTTTGACCATGTCGGGGTGGGCGACTTCGGGGGTGTCATGGCACCAGATGCAGCTGCGACCAGCCTCCATGGGGGTCGCCACGGCATAGAAACGTTTGCCGTTGCGGTCAACGAACCCTTTCCACTCCTCGATTTCGCCCATGTCGAAGAGCTCGACAACATTTTCCTCGAAGGGGTCGGCAAGGTTGTCGGGATTCAAGGGGTTGGGAGAGGCTATGCGGAAGATGTATTCCGGGTAGGTTTCCTGGACGGAGCGGGCGGCCTCGGTCAGCATCAGGATGCCGACGGTGCCTTCCGGGAAATAGGCATCCGGCAGCAGTTCATTCAATCTGGGGCGGATGTTCTCTACCAGATAGCGGCCGGCACTGCTCATGGCTGCAGCAAAAATGGCGGTTTTTTCCTCGGATTCCCTGATCGTGTCCTGGCGAAGCACGTAGTACCCGACGGTCACCGCCAGGCTCAGGCTGACCACGTAGACCATGGCGAGGATCACCATGATGCGTCGGCGGATGCTTAGATTTTTCAGCATGGGGGAAACCTCCTGGATTAATCGGCGGTAAAAGGTATTCAGAGTGGTGGAGGGGAGAAGCCGCTACCGGGCGTGCCGTCCCAGGAAGTCCTTGCGCTGGGGCTCAGGAACCTCGTCGTGCAGTTTCATAAGGAGCATGGAGAAGTTCTCCCCGTCCATTTCCTGGCCGTGGGTGTAGCTGATGCGGGTGGTGATATTCTCAGCGATCACCTTTCCCAGGGGCCCTACGATATCGATGAAATGTTCGATGGCCTCTTCCACGGTCTGGGGAGAAACCTTTCCCTTGACTAGTGCAGGCACCGGGGCCTCGGCTCCGGGGAGGTGAGCGGCGAGGGCCAGCAGGGCATCGTTGAGGGGGGTGTCAAGGCGTTTCCTGGGAGGGACGCCGATGATGAAGTTGGCCTGAACGGGGGCCTTGTTCGCAATGAAAGTCAGGGTCTCCTCCGGCCCCATGATGCCGAGGGTGATGTATACGGCCTGACCGCTGTCGATGGAGACCTTGCAGAGGTGCTCCACCTCCGCGAACTTGACCACCAGCTGGCCGGTTTCCCGGCCGGAGAGGTAGCGCTTGAAAATGGTCGAAAGGTTCATTTTGCCCCTCCGAGATGCTTTTTCACCGCCAGAAGGATGTCGACCGGCTCGAACGGTTTGGTGATGTACTCGTCGGCTCCCTGTTTCTTTCCCCAGAATTTGTCGCTGTCGCCGGTTTTTGAAGAGACGAGAATGATCGGGATTTTGCTGAATTTCTCGTCCTTTTTCAGGTCGCGGCAAACCTGGAAGCCGTTCTTTTTGGGCATGATCACGTCGAGAATGACAAGGTCGACCCCCTGGGTGCGCACCTTTTCCTCGGCCTCCTCGCCATCCTTGGCCGTGAGGATCTCGTGAGCCGTGCCGCGCAGCGAGCCGGTGAGATATTCCAGGTCGGTGGTGCTGTCATCGGCGATCAGGATCTTGGCCATGCCAGAATGCCTCCAAGGATGTGGAGAAGTGGTGAAGTATATTGCATCGACTTAATAAGCAAATTCTCTGCCAAGCCGCTAGGAAATCTGTAACTGGGTGACCTTTCTAACCTCTGCAAAAGTTCTTCAATCCCTTGCCCCGGAGAGCAATCTCCAAATCAGTCCACAAAGCCGTGGGAAACCGTCAAATAATCGAATAGTTAGAATATTTTATTTGCCCGATGGGGTCAAATGAAAATCTTTGGGAGAAAAATTTTTTTTAGCTTCAACAATGAGTGGGGAGTAAATAAAAAAAAAGAACCGGCCCAAGGGACCGGTTCTGTCAGTGATTTGACGCATATGCTCAGTGGCCGACAGCGACCTTCCCCCCAGAGCCGGCGCTCTGGACCCCGGAGAGAAGATCCCCCAGGACGGCCAGGGCTTCCCGGGCGTAGGGATCGGCCCTCAGGGTGTCGGCGAGGGGTTCCTTTTCCTTGTCCTCCTTGGTCGAAAGAGGTCCGGCTCCGTGGCCGCCAGGGTCCTTGGCTGAGCGGGCCTGCTGGCGCTCCTGGCGCAGGTCGGCCAGGCGCAGCGAAACACGGGTCTTCTCGCTGCGCTCCTTGGCCTGGGCGACGGCCTTGGCAATCTCGGCGAAGTCCCCATCCCCGGCGACGCGCTCCCTGCTGTTGGCCCGAAGCTGCTCGATGCGGCCGACCGGTTCTGTCCAGCGGCGATACTCGACCGATGCCACCCGGTCCCAGGGGAGGGCATGGTCGAGGTATTGCTCCCCGCTCTTGAGGTGTTCGAGAGGGTCGGGCAGGACGATGTCGGGGAGCACGCCCCGGGCCTGGGTCGACTCGCCGCTGACGCGGTAGAACTTCTGGATGGTCACCATCAGGGCCCCCAGGGGGAGGTAGTCCCCCATGTTGCGCAGGGAGAGGTTGCGATCGAGGTCGATGACCGCCTGGACCGTTCCCTTGCCGTGGGTATGGGCGCTGCCGAGAATCACAGCCCGCCCGTAGTCCTGCAGGGCCCCGGCGAGGATCTCCGAGGCCGAGGCGCTGAACTGGTTGACCAGGACAACCATCGGTCCGTCGTAGGCGACCCCCGGGTCGTCGTCGGAGAGGGTCTGGACCTTTCCGTCACCGGCCTTGACCTGGACGACGGGTCCGGTGGGGAAGAAGAGGCCCGCGATGGCCACGGCGTCGGTCAGGGCTCCGCCGCCGTTGTTCCGCAGGTCGACGACGAGGCCGGAGATGTCGCTGGCCGAGAGTTTTTCGAGCTCCCTGCGCACGTCGTCGGTGGAGTTGCGACTGGGAGCGCCATGGCCGTTGCCGGAAAAGTCCCTATAGAAGGAGGGGATACGTACGTATCCCCAGGTCGGACCACCGTCGGGGTCCTTGAGCAGGGTGCTCTTGACGAAGGTTTCCTCGATCTGCACCACATCCCGGATGATGCTGATGGGAAGGCGCCGTCCGTCGGGCTTCTTCACCATCAGGCGCACCTCGGAACCCTTGGGGCCCCGGATCAGGCTGACGGCGTCGCGCAGACGGGTATCGGTGACGTCGACGGGGTCCCCGTCCCCCTGGGCGACTTCGAGAATGAGGTCCTCGGCCTGCAGCTCCCCCTGCCGGCTCGCGGCTCCCCCGGGGAGGATGGACACCACCTTGATGAAACCGTCCTCCTCGCGGAGGGTGGCGCCGATCCCCTCGAGGGACCCGCGCATGTGGATGTCGAAATCCTCCTTGGCCGTGGGGGGGAGGTAGTTGGTGTGGGGGTCGAAGGCCCGGCTCAACGATTCGAAGTAGCGGTTGAGGTAATCCTGCCCGGTTTCCTCCTGCTGCCGATGGAGGAAGGCGGTGACGTTTTTGAGGGCTTTGGCCCGGGCTTCGGCCAGCAAAGCCTCCCGCTCGGGTGCGGTGGGGGGCTTCCCCGCCTTCTCCTTCTCCTCGAGCAGGTCGAGGTAGCGGTTGAGGGCCTGGTAGCGCAGCAGCTGGCGCCAGCGCTCCCGCAGCTCCTGCGGGGTGGCGCAGAAGTCGAGCTTTTCGGGATCGGTTTCCATCTCCCCTGCGGATTCGGGGTCGAGGGGCTCCTTGAGAAGGGCCGGAAGCATCTGCTCCACCAGGTGCACCCTTTCGGCCATCAGGGGAGCGGCGACCAGGGGGAGCTCCACCCGCCCGGAGCGGATCTCGTCGTCGATGCGCCCGGCGTAGGTCCGCAGCCGCGCGACGTCTTTTTTCAGCAGGAAGCGTTTCTGGGCGTCGAGCTGCTTGAGAAAGAGATCGAAGACCTCTCCGGAGAGTTTGTCGTCGATGGGTTTGGGATGGTAGTGGTGGGTTGCGAGCTGGCCGCGCAGCATGTAGCTGAGCAGCTTGGCTCTGCCCGTGGTCGGGTCGGCCGGGGGGGCGGAGTTCAGAAAGCCGCTGGCGGTCAGGGCGAGCAGAAGCAGGCAGAGGGCGAAGAGGGTCCGTTTGAGCCAGGGTCTGGACATGGGCATGTTCGGCAGGGGCGAGGCCTGAAGGCCGGGCGGCTGCGCTCTCCTTGGGGGTGGAGGAATCGTTGCCGGCGGAATCGCCGGTCCAACGCCTACTTTACCACGACCGCGCGGGCCAGGGTCAAGGGGCGCCTGAAGTATTCCCCAGGACTTTCCGAAGGATGAGCCTGCGTTGCACGAAGGGCCGGAGAGGGAGGATGGAGGGATCGGCCCTTGCGGGTCAGTCCCGCACGGCCAGCAGGTAGTCTCGGTTGAGGTAGAGGACGTGCTCGGGGAGGAAGAAGCGGAAGAAGCGCAAAGGCTGGTTGAGGTAATCCTTGACCCGGCAGGCCTCCGGCGGAAGGTTGACGAAGAGTTCACACTCCACCTCCCGGCGGTGCAGGGTGGTCAGGTGAACCCCATAGCGCTCGCCGAGGGTCATCAACTCGTCCCGCTCCCCTCCTGCGGGGACCAGGGCCGCGGCGAGGTGACGCAGATGGTAGAGCCGCGTTCCTTCGGCCGTGCGCACGGGGATGAACTGGTCTGTTCCGTTCAACAGGTCCCCGACCCTCTGGGGGCCTGCGTGATGGATGTCGTGCAGGTTGAGGAAGACCTCGCCGCGGATTTCCTGCCCGTCGTCGAGGGTGAGGAGGATCTGCCGCACCTCTTTGCTGATCTTCCGTTCATCCATTGGCGGCTCCCTTCTGGGGGGCTTCGAAGAGGGTCTTGTTGTGGGCGAACTTGAAGGCCTCCTCCATGGTGATCTTCTTCGCCTTGAGAAGGTCCTGCAGGGCCTGGTCCATGAGCTGCATGCCCAAGGTGCGCCCCGTCTGCATGATGGAGGGGATCTGGAAGGTCTTCCCCTCGCGGATGAGATTGGCGATGGCCGAATTGCAGACTAGGATCTCCTGGGCGGCGCACCGTTTGCCGTCCGTGGTGCGCAGCAGGTTCTGGGCGATGACCCCCTTGAGGGACTCCCCCAGCATGGTGCGGATCTGCTCCTGCTGGTTGGTGGGAAAGACGTTGATGATGCGGTCGATGGTCTTGGCGGCGCTGTTGGTGTGCAGGGTGCCGAACACCAGGTGGCCCGTCTCGGCGGCGGTGATGGCGAGCTCGATGGTTTCGAGGTCCCGCATCTCCCCGACCAGGATGATGTCCGGGTCCTCCCGCAGCGCGGCCTTGAGGGCGTTGGCGAAGGATCGGGTGTGCTTGCCCACCTCCCGCTGATTGATCAGGCTCTTCTGGCTGACGTGGACGAACTCCACGGGGTCTTCGACGGTGAGGATGTGCTCCGAGCGGGTCTTGTTGACATGGTCGATCATCGCCGCCAGGGTGGTCGACTTGCCGCTCCCCGTGGGGCCGGTGACCAGCACCAGCCCCTTCTTGTACTCGGTGAGGCGCAGAAGCACCGGCGCCAGCCCGAGCTGCGCCGCAGTTAGGATTTCGACGGGGATGAGCCGAAAGACGGCGCTGATGCCGAGGCGGCCATTGAAGATGTTGGCCCGGAAGCGGCTCTTGAGGGCCGGAACCTCGTAGGCGAAGTCGAGGTCGAGATCCTCTTCGAAAGTCCCGCGCTGGGCCTCGGTCATCATCTCGTAGAGCAGCGCCTTGTACTGCTCATGGTTGAACTTCTGGGGAAGGGCCGGCTGGAGGTTCCCCGAGACCCGGATCAGGGGGGGATTGTCCGGGGAGAGGTGGAGGTCCGAGGCCCCCTTCTCCCGCATGATTTTGAACAGGCCGTCGATTTTCGGCATGGAGGCTCCTGGGTCGTCGGAGGATCAGGTGGCAAGTTTAGGATGCTTCGGCGGGAGTTGCACTAAGCGTGCCTTTCCTCAGGCCGGAGGAAGGTGGGGGCGGGGGCCCGGTTTGAGGAGGGGGAGGGCGTCGGAGGCGTCAAGAACCCGACGCCTGGCGGTCAGGTGTCAAAATTTCGAACAGGCCTCCTGCCCATGAGCTGGCGAGGGGAGGACCATCGAAGGATCGACAGCCCAGCCGGGGGCTGATATTTTCATACATAACCACCCCGAAGAAGGGGATTGCGAAGGAGTGAAGTGGATGAACGACGTTAAAAAGGACTTGAGGCCGGGCGATGGACTGCTGCTGGTCGACGTGCAGATCGATTTTTGCCCCGGCGGGAAGCTTCCCATCGCCGGGGGGAACGAGGTGGTCGAGGTGCTCAATGTCTGGGCGGCCGCGGCGTCTGAAGTCGGAGTCCCCGTCTATGCCTCGAGGGATTGGCATCCCCTGCGCCATCCGAGCTTCGACACCGAGGGGGGGCCCTGGCCCGTGCACTGCGTGGAGGAGAGCCGGGGGGCCGCCTTCCACCCCGATCTTCGCCTCCCCCCGCAGACCGTCCTTGTCACCAAGGGGACCCGCTTCGACCAGGACCAGAATTCGGCCTTCGACCAGACGGGGTTCGAGGCGCTCCTTCGGCGCGAGGGGGTGAGGCGGCTCTGGGTGGGGGGGCTGGCCGAGGATGTCTGCGTGCTGGCCACGGTCCTCGATGGGCGGCGGCTCGGCTTCGAGGTCCGGGTGCTGCAGGGGGGAACCCGGCCGGTGACGGCCGAGGGGGGGGCGCTGGCCAGGGAGAAGATGCGCGGCGCTGGCGCTGTTCTGATCGAGGGGTGAGCCAGGATTTCAGCGGCGGGAGAGCTTGCCGGTGCAGAGAGCCGCAACGAGGAGCAGTCCGATGACCTTTTCCTTCTATCTGGCCTGTGCCATTCTGCTTTTCTACAGCCTGGCAGCCATCGTGGTGTCGCGAGGCAACCGCCTGCTCCGATCCCTGAGCACGGTGGCCCCGGTCCTGCCACGGCCCGCGCCCCGGGTGAGCATCATCGTGGCGGCTCGCAACGAGGCCCGCAATCTGCGCGAGGCCCTCAGCTCCCTGCAGTCTCTCGACTACCCAAGGCTGGAGCTGATCGTCGTCAACGACCGCTCCGAGGACGGCACCGGCGCCATTCTCGAGGAGATGGCCAGGAATGACCAGCGTCTCCAGGTGGTGACGGTGCGCGAGCTCCCTTCGGGCTGGCTGGGCAAGACCCACGCCCTGTGGCTCGGCACCCAGAGGGCCCGCGGTGAATTGATGCTCTTCACCGACGCCGATGTCGTCATGGAGCCTTCCCTGCTGCGGCGGGCGGTGGCCCTGATGGACGAGCAGCGGCTCGACCACCTGGCGGTCTCGCCGCGCATGGCCATGCCGGGTACGCTGCTGTCCATGTTCGGGCTGGGCTTCATGCTCATGTTCGCTCTGTTCGCCCTGCCGTGGAAGGCGCGGGACCCGAAGAGCTATTTTCATATCGGCATCGGCGCCTTCAACCTGGTGCGCGCCTCGGCCTATCGGGCATGCGGCGGTCATGAGGCGATCCGCATGCGCCCGGACGACGACATGAAGCTGGGAAAGCTCCTGAAGAAGAAGGGGTATTCTCAGGACATGGCCCGTGGGGCGGAGTTCATGGCGGTGGAGTGGTACGCGTCGCTGGGGGAGGTGATCCGGGGGCTGGAGAAGAACGCCTTTGCCGGCGCCGACTATCGTCTCTGGCTGGTTCTTCTGGGTGTGGTTGTGCACGGCCTGTGCAGTGTCTATCCCTATCTGGCGCTGCTTGTCACCGGCGGAGCGATCCGGCTGATCTATCTTCTGGTTGTGGCCGTCATCACGGTGGTTCTTATCGACTGCGCCCGCGCCAACGGCGCCAAAGCCTGGCACGCCCTCGGCTTTCCCCTCGCTGCGGCCCTGTTCGTCTGGATCCTGCTGCGCACCACCACCCTCAACCTCCTGCAGGGGGGCATCCACTGGCGCGGCACCTTCTCTCCCCTTGAGGCACTGAGGAAAAACCGGATCTGAAGCTCACCGGCGACCATGGCCCAGGTCGCCCAGATGGACGAGACGGGGATCAGGCTGCGCCTCCTCCGGGGAGGGCTGCATCTGGCCGACCTGCATCACCGCTTTGTTCCAACCCCGGAAGGCACCCTCTGCCGCTCACGGCTGGTGGTCGGCTCGGAAGTTCCCCTTCTCCCCCGGCTCTTTGCCGAACAGGCAGAGGACCGGGGCAGGGGTGAAACAGACGCAACCGGGCGATGAATTTTTTGGGCGTCGCATCAGGGCGCCGGAAAGGCAGAGGAGTCCCTCATGAACATGCAGACACTGACGACATTTTTTATGTGGTGCACCATCTTAAACGGTGCTTTGCTGCTGCTCTGGGTCACGACATGGATCTTGGCCCCGAACCTGGTCTACCGGCTGCAGAGCAGATGGTTTCCCATCCCTCGGGAAACCTTCAACGTGGTGTTTTACTCGTTTCTCGGCCTGTTCAAAATCGTCTATTTAATATTCAATGTCGTCCCCTACGTGGCCCTGTGGATCATCGGCTGAGATGATGGTCCGCCACGAAGACAGGCAGCCAACGGACGGGTCCCGAAGGGCCTGGCAGGGGGTGAAGGTCAACCCGGGGATCCTGGCGGGGCTGATCTGTTATACCGCAAGTTTCAAGGTGGGCGGCGGTCTCAGCCTGCCATTTTCAGAAGCTTCCGTCCCGAGCTGACCGGTCCCTCCACGGCTCAACGGTCGAGTCGGCGCAGCCCGAGGCTGTGGGCGAGCTTCACTGCGGTGGAAAATTCGGCGCGGGTCGGGCGCCGGTCGAGGGGGGGGTACTCGTCGGCCCGGTAGCAGGGGCGGTACTGGTCCATGAGGTTGATCCAGGTGTCGGGGGAGATTTCCCGCGCCAGAAACTCCAGGGTCCGGTCGGTGCCGGCGAGGTTGCCGGGCAGGACGAGGTGTCGCACGAGGAGTCCCCGCCGGGCGATCCCCGCCGAACCCAGGACAAGGTCCCCCACCTGCCGGTGCATTTCGGCCACCGCCGAGCGGTTGACCTCGGCATAATCGGGGACCCCCAGGTAGGGGCGGGCGAGCTGCGAGTCGGCAAATTTCATGTCGGGGAGGTAAAGGTCGACCACCCCGTCGAGGAGGGCCAGGGCCTCGGGGCTGTCGTAGCCGCCACTGTTCCAGACCAGCGGCAGGCGCAGCCCCTTGCGGGCCGCCATGTCGAGGGCCGCCAGGATCTGGGCCGTCACGTGGCTGGGGGTGACCAGGTTGATGTTGTGACAGCCGGCCTCCTGGAGCTCGAGGAGGATGTCGGCGAGTCTTTCGGGCCCCATCTCGAGTCCCTCCCCCCCCTGGCTGATCTCCCAGTTCTGGCAGAAGATGCAGGAGAGGCTGCAGCGGCTGAAGAAAACCGTCCCCGAGCCGCGCCAACCCGACAGGGGGCGCTCCTCGCCGTGATGGGGGCCCCAACTCGAGACGAGAGCCTTCTCCCCGGTCCGGCAGGCGGCGCCGCGGGTGGAGAGTAGGCGGTTGACGTGGCACCCCCGGGCGCAGAGGTCGCAGCGCTCCAGGTGTTTCAGGGCCGCCGCGGCCCGCCGGGCCAATTCCCCCTTGCGGGCGAGTTCGAGATAGGCAGGTTCGAAGGGTTTCTCCACGGCACCTCCGGTGGCAGGCTCATCCCACCCGCACGAAATCGTAGCGGTCCCTCGTCTCGCGGGTGAGCAGCCCGACTCCGCAGCGATCCCCGATGGTCTCCAGGACCACCACGGCGTCGGGATCCTGGAAATCGATCCCCCCCCGGATTCCCCCGCCCCTCGAGTTCTTCGAGCAGGGCACGGTCGAGGGCCCTCTCAGCCTCCGGGGAGAGGATCTCCCCCTTGAACCCCCGGCGCTCCAGGCGCACGTAGAACCGTCGCCCGGCCAGCTCCTTCGCAAAGAAAAGGAGCGCCTTCCGGGCCCGCTCAAGAAAGTTCCTTGGGCAGAAGGTGAACACGGTCCTCAGGGGGATCGCCCGGCCCAGGTCCTGGAAGGCGATCACCCTGGCCTCCCTCTCCCGCCGGACCGTCTCCAGGAAGACCTCCGGTTCCGCCAGTCGCCCGAGGAGGAGGCCGTAGAATTCGGTGCGGCGGAATTCGCCATACCGCGCGAGCTCACCGTAGAAGTTGCGGAAGCGCCCTTCCCGGGCCATGGTGACCACGATGTTGAAATCCCACACGACGACCTCCCGGGACAACGCTTCAAAGTCCTACTGTAACTTTCCGGCATGAGAACTCAAGGGGGGCGGGCCCAAAGAGGAGACAGAGGATGAAAGAAGATTATGTTGACCTCGAAAGGAGGGGCGGGCTAGAAAGGAGGACAGGATTCTAATGAATGACTGGCCCTCCTCCTGCAGAGGGACCGGTCCTTTTCTTCAGGTAGGCCATGAGATCCATCGCACTGCTTGTTGTCAGCCTGTTTCTCCTTTCGCCCTCCTTGCCTCTCTTCGCCGGTGAAGAGGGCGGCCCGGACGGGGCATCTCTCTACCGCACCCACTGCGCATCCTGCCACCATTCCCTTTCCCGCACCGACAAGCCTTTCCGCTCGGCCTCGCGGATCGCCTCCTCCATCCGTTACTTTCCCGCCATGACCAACCTCTCGGCCCTCTCCGAGGAAGAAATACAGTCCATCGCAGCCGTCCTGAACACCCTTCCCCATTAAGCAGGACCCTTCCGAGATCTCCCGCGCGGCAATGACCAGCCATTCCAGAGCGGCGAAGTTGGCAATCATTAATGCACCAATGATATCAATAGCTTGACGGCACTTGAGAGTCCTTTGGTGTTCGGCCATATCACTATCCTTTTGGTGGGGATATGGCCGATTGAGGGGAAGGGGATTGCTGGGGTATTCTAATATGATTTCTCATATAATCGGATTTGGCGCCCGATTTCAACGGCTTAGTGTGGGGGAAAGACACAACATATGGTCGTTGGCATTGAGGATGCAACAATGCTGGCCATCGAACCGTGCCGGCCGGCGGGTTCCTGCGATGTGTCTCCGGGGGATTCCGGACCCCTGGAGGATCTAGGCAGCGAGGAGGGATGTCTGTAGGCCATCCCAAACACCCAAAGGAGAAGAGGCAAATGAAGAAGATTATTTCGATCCTGGCCATGACGGCCCTTATTGCCGGGCTCTCTGCCCTACCGGCCCTGGCCGGTAAGCCCGGCGGAACCACGCCCCCCCCGACCGCCGCGGTGAACAAGGTCTTCACCGAGGGGCGCTTCGGCGAGTATTGCACCGACCCGGCAGCCTGGGTGAGCGCCGGCTACAAGGTTGGCATCTGGGGGGACGCCGTTCCCTTCAAGGCCCAGGCCGTCGATGCCAACGGCTACAAGGTAGGCGGCACCTTCGATTACCGGGTGGCCCTGACCGGCGAGACGGGGACCATGCCCCTCGCCGACCCGAGCGACCTGGTCTACCAGGTGAGCCCCAACGTTCCCCAGGGGATTCAGTATGACTACACCGTGACGGTGGGCGGCGTGACGGGCAACGGAGCGGTTTACCGCGACCCGGCCAAGTGCGACGCCTGCCACGCGACCCCCCCGGGCCACATCGCCGACCCCGCCAAGTGGGGCAACTGCAAGAGCTGTCACGACCTCGGCGTGGTGATGCACAAGCACGCCTACACCAAGGGGGGGATCGTCACCGACTGCTACACCTGTCACCCCACCGGCTGTCTCGACACCGACCTGCACAAGTCCCAGCTCAACATGTGGTGTACCGACTGCCACGGTGACCTCAGCCAGACCCAGAACGGCACCTTCAAGATCTCCGGCATGGCCGGCAAGCCCCTCTGCGCCGACTGCCACGACCGCACCCATCAGGAGACCACCAGAGGCGTGCTCTTCGCCGAGTCGGTCAAGCATGGCGGCATGCTCTGCATCAGCTGCCACGATGCTCCCCACCGGGTGAAGAAGCCCAGCTTCGACACGGGCCAGGGGAACAACTGCTCGGGCTGCCACTCCACCCAGGCGAGCGACCCGAAGATGGGTACCAACTGCGGCCAGTGCCACAAGTCGAGCCTCGACCCCCACGCGGTCAACCGGGCTAAATAACCGCTAGACAGCAATTGTCATCTGGAAAAACCGTGCGGCGGAGAGGGGAACCTCTCCGCCGCTTTTTAATCCGGGCGAACGGGCACGGCCGTCCCCGAGGCTGTTTTTACGGGGGTCAGGAGGCGGGAGAACGGGGGGAGAAGAAGCGGCCGATCTCTGCGAAGACCTCGGCGGTGGGGAGGGCGGCGACCCGGGCCTCCGGCAGGGAGCGCAGAAAAATGCGCCCGTAACCCTTGCGCACCACCCGGGAGTCGAGGATGAGGACCACCCCCCGGTCGTTGCGGTGGCGGATGAGGCGCCCGAAGCCCTGCTTGAACTTGATCACCGCCTGGGGAACCGAGTAGTCCATGAAGGGATCCCCCCCCGAGGCGGCAATGGCCTCGGAGCGTGCCTCGAGAACAGGCTCGTTGGGGACCTTGAAGGGGAGGCGGCTGATGATCACCTGCTCCAGGGCCCGCCCCGGCACGTCGACCCCTTCCCAGAAGGAATCGGTGGCGAAGAGCACGCTGGTGGGATCGGAGGCGAAGCGCTTGAGCAGTCCGTGACGGCTCTCTTCCCCCTGGCGCAGGCAGTGGTAGCCCCGGGCGCCCAAAATGGGGGCGAGTTCCCCGTGGACCCGCCGCAGAAGGGAGTAGGCGGTGAAGAGGACGAAGGTGCGCCCGTCGGCGGCGAGGATCGCCTGCTCGACCAGGTCGCGCACCCGCTCGGGATAGCCGTTTCCCCCCGGCTCGGGGATGTCGGTGGGAATGGCGACCAGGGCCTGGCTTGCGAAGTCGAAGGGGGAGGCGAGCTGCAGTTCCAGAAGCCGGTCCGGCTCGGCGAGATCGAGGCCGACCCGCCGGCGGAAATAGGCGAAGGAGTCGGCGATGGCCAGGGTGGCGCTGGTCATGACCACCGTGCGGTAACGGTCGTAGACGGCCTCCTTGAGGCTGCCCGCCACCTCCAGGGGAGCGGTGCAGAGCCGGGTGACGATTCCGGTCCCCCGGCCGACCCTGCCTCGCCCCACCTCGAACCAGGCGCAGGTCCCGGCGTCCCCGGCGACGAAGAAGGCGAGGTCCCCCGCAAGTCCCTCCAGGCGCCCGGCGATCCCCCGCAGGTCGACGAAGGTCGAGGCGAGCCGGTCGTGGATCTCCTCGGGGATCTTTCCGCACTCCTTGAGCAGATCCCGCACCTCCCGTCCCAGCTCGGCCGTTCCCCGGGAGAGCTCCTTGACCTGGGCCACGGTGGTACTCCAGAAGGGGCGGGCCGAAAAGGTCGGTACGATCCGCTGCCGCAGCTCCTCCTTCTCGGGGATGGGTTTTCCGAGGCATTCGGAAAGCCCCTCGCCGAGGTTCTCGAGCTCCCTCAGGGCGCGGTCGAGAAGGGCCTGGCGCCCTCCGAGCAGGGTCTCGATGCGCTCGTGCAGGGCGCGGTAGAGGACGTCTTCGGTGTCGGGAAGCTCCCGGGCGAGGGCCGAGAGGAGGCGCGGCAGCAGCCCCTTGTCGGGCTTGCGGGGATGGCGCAGCTTTCCGAGCACCCGGGCGAAGGCGAAGCGGGTCACCTGGGTGGAGAAGAAGCTGGTGGCGATATCCTCCAGGTGGTGGGCCTCGTCGAGAATGATCCGGTCGAAGGGAGGAAGGACGGCGGCGGCGCTGTAGTTGTCGGTCTGGCGGCGCACGGAGAGGTCGGAGAGGAGCAGGGCGTGGTTGACCACGAGGATGTCGGCCTGGGCGGCCTGTCGCCTGGCCCTGTGAAAGAAGCAGGCGGTGTAGAGGGGGCAGCGGGCCCGCGAGCACTGGTCGATCTCGCAGCGTACCTCCTCCCAGACCTCCTCCCGGGGGATGAAGGGGAGCTCCTCCCGGGAGCCGTCGGCGCTCTGCTCGGCCCACTCGAGAAGGCCCTGGAGCTCGAAGCTCTGCTCGTCGTCGAAAAGCCCCGGCTCCAGGCGGGCCGTCTCGGCCCGGCGCCGGCAGAGGTAATTCCCCCGCCCCTTGACCAGCACGGCCCGGAACTCCAGCCCCGTGGCCCGGGCGAGGAAGGGGAGGTCCTTGCGGATGAGCTGTTCCTGCAGGTTGATGGTGTTGGTGGAGACCACCACCCGCTCTTCGTTGGCCAGGGCCCAGAGGATGGCGGGCACCAGATAGGCGAGGCTCTTTCCGGTGCCGGTTCCGGCCTCGACGACCGCCAGGCGCCCCAGGTTGAAGGCCTCGGCGACGGCGAAGGCCATGCGCAGCTGTTCGGGGCGCTCCTCGAATCCGGGCAGGGCGGCGGCGATGCGACCTCCGGGGCCGAGAAGTTCGGCCACCCGCGCCGCCTCCACCGCGTGCTCCTCCCGGGGAGCGAAGGCTTCCACAACCCGGTAGAGGTTTTCCACAGGGTTGTCCACAATATAGAAGCCGACCCCCAGGCTCCCCAGGCGAGAGGCGATCTCGATGTCGGCCGGAGAAGGGGTGAGCCCCCCGGAGGGATGGTTGTGGATAACCACGTCGCCGTAGGAGCACTCCTGGAGAACGGCGGGGACCGCCTCCCGGGAGC
>JBFHXN010000008.1:0-17515 GCA_041598955.1 Desulfuromonadales bacterium
CGACGTGGTCGATGGGCAGAAAGGCCCCCAGGCCGCCAACGTCACCAAGGCTTAATCGGCCGCACGCAACAACCCAAGGTAACACGAAGGCCACCGGGAGCGATCCCGGTGGCCTTTTTTGTGTCTGAAGTCGGAGGGTTTCGGAGGAAGTGCAACGGAAATGGCCGGACAGTGGCCCCGTCTGGATCAGGGTGCGACCAGGGCCCTCTCGAAAAGTGCCGGAAGGGGGTTCCCTGCGAGATCGACGGCCGTGGTTGCGACGCTCACCGTGTAGGCATTCCCTGGGGTGAGGGCTGTGCTTGGAGTGAAGGTCACGGCGCGGGTGGCCAGGGTGTATGAGGAGGTCCCGGTAACGGGGAATCCAAGGGCGTCGGTCACGGAGACAGCGGCGTTGGCGCTTGTCGAATCCATGGTTTCGCTGAAGGTCGCCGTGGGGTTTCCGCCGGAGATCGCCGCCCCGATAACCCGGGGTGCAATCTCGTCGAGGGTGATGGTGACGGCGGCCGTAGAGATGGGATTGACCCCGTCGCTGACGGTGACGGTGAAAGGGTTGGGGCCACGGGCGAGGGTAACCGGTACGGACCAGCGAGTCGGCGCGGTGGTCGTGTCGATGGTGCCGATGGAGGCGGTCGAAGAAGCCAGCACGGAGATGGTGGCATCGGTGGTCCGGTCCCCGCTCAGGGTGACCAGGGCCGTCCTGGTGGGAGTGCTCACCGGGTCGATGGCGACATCGAGGGCGATGAGGTCCCCTGTGATGGTGCTTGTGCCCGACGCGGCACGCCCCAAGGGATCGGTGGCCGTGATGGCCAGGGTGTTGCTCCCAACCGCCAGGCCGCTCAGGTCGCATTTCCAGCGGGTGGGCTGGCTGGTGTCTGCGATGCAAGTGGTTGGGGAGGAGGCGCCGGCGGGGGTCAGGTCGACGGTAATGCTGGCTCCGGGGGCCAGGCGGCCACCGACGGTCTGTGCGGCCAGGGGTGTGGGGCTTGTGACGCGCTCAAGGGTGAAGGTGGTATAGAAGAGCGAGGCGATGATTGTCCGGGTGTTCCCCCGGCTGTCCTCGGCGACCACAGACACGTTGTTGAAGCCTGGCACCAGGCTGCGCACCACGCAGCTCCAGGTCTCTCCCGCGACCACCAGGTCGGTGACCGTGGCCGTGGTGTCGACAAGTACCTCAAGGGCGGACCCGGCTTCCAGGGTGCCGGAGAGGAATCGATCGGGCTCTACGGTGATGGGGTTGACGGCGTTCACGGTGAGGGCAGGCGGATCGAGATCCCCTTCGTCGCTGCCGCAGGCGGCGAGGAAAAGGGTTAGAAGTGTGGCCGAAAGCAGAAGGAGAGCTTTGGCAGGGATGACAGATGCGTTCATTCTGGATTCTCCAAGGCGGTAGCCCTGCTGCGGGAAGGTGGTTCGCCTTTCCCCCCCCTGGGCTGGAACGGGTTACCTTAATGCATCCTCGACCTTCCTTCAAGAAAAAACAGGCGGGACGCAGCTTGAAGCCGCGCCCCGCCCGGGTGGGAGCTGAAGGGGGGAAGATGTGAGGTCAGTCGGCGGTGCCGCCGGGTTTCCCGGCCCGGGCCAGGTGGATCGCGGCCAGGGCGCTGAGCAGCGCCACCGCCCCTCCCGCAAGGCCGAGCGCCGGGACCGAAGTGGCCAGGGCCGCGGCGTAGAGAAAGAAGAAGCCGGAGGCGAGGGCCAGAAAGAACCTCAGGGCGGCATTCCCGGGGGAGGTGCCGAGGCAGAGGGCGAGGGAGAAGACCCCCCACATGGCGAGATAGCTGGCCAGGGTGGAAGGGTCGGGTCCGACGCTCCACCCGGCGTCGGGGAAGGCCGCCAGGGCGATCAGGGAGAGCCAGAAAAGGCCGAGGGGGGCCAGGATGACGGCCATGAACAGGGATCCGCCCCGCCAGCTGCCCACTCCGGCGATCAGCTGGAGCAGGCCGCCGATAAAGAGGCCTGCTGCGAGCAGCGGGCCTGGGAGCAATCCGGGGATGGCGAGGTGAACGCCGGCCAGGGCCGCGCTCAGGGCAAAACCCGCCAGGCCGGAGCGAAGAAGGCGGCCGGTGGCTGCGGGCTGATTCATGGGGGTGGGTTCGGCCTGGGAAAGGGATGGCATGGATGGTCCCTCCCTGTGAAGGGCAACGGGGATTTGGCGCCAGGCGAAGCCCCGACTGACCCTCACCAGTCAGGGCTTCGCCCTCAGCCGCTTACGGAGAAAAAAAGAGCAACGACGCCTCTGCTCACAGCAAGGGGCGTACCAAGGGGGCCCCTTGTCGAAAAGCCTTTGGGGTTTTCGACATAAAACAACGGTTTGCGGTGGGCCGGGCCTCGGGGGAAGAGTTCAAAGGGGTGGGTGAGGATTTGCAGGGGTGCGAAAAGTCGACCCCCGGGGAGGCTGTTTCTGGTGGAGGATGGGGGCCAGGAGGGCCCGCAGGGCGGCGGGGAAGGTCTTTTGCAGTGATGCGAACCGGGACGGTCATTTCACCGTTTCGCCCTGCCGAATTCTCTGGCCGGAGGGGTGAGGAGAGCGCAGCCAAGGGGCTTTTCCCGGAGCCCACTCAAGGTGGTCAGAGGTAGTCCTCACGGCGCAGGTCGTACTTCTTGAGTTTCCGGTAAATGGTGGCCATGTTCATTCCGGCCAGCCGGGCCGCCGCTTCCACGTTGCCTCCGGTCTGCTGGAGGAGCTTCTTCAGGTATTCGGTCTCGAAGCGGGAGAGGGCCTCGGTGTAGCCGCTCTCGTCCGTGGCGGGGAAGGGGGAGGCGCCATCCCCGGGGACCTTGATGAACTGGGCGAGGACGGGCAGGGTGATGCGGTCGGAGGTCTCCATGGTCATGGTGGCTTCGATGACGTTGCGCAACTGCCGGATGTTGCCGGGCCAGGGGTAGCTGCAGGTCGCCGCCAGCGCCTCGGGGGTGAGCCCCTTGACCCGGGTGCCGAACTTGCGGTTCTGCTCCTGGATGAAGTGGGCGGCGAGCAGGGGGATGTCGTCCTGCCGCTCCCGCAGGGGGGGGAGGTGCAGGTTCATGACGTTGAGCCGGTAGTAGAGGTCCTCCCGGAAGGTCTCCTTGCCCACGGCGTTTTGCAGGTCGGCGTTGGTGGCCGAGATGATCCGCACGTTCACCCGGATGGGGCGGGTGTCTCCGAGGCGCAGGAATTCCTGCTCCTGCAGAAAGCGCAGCAGGCTGCGCTGCATGGTGAGGGGGAGGGTGCCGACTTCGTCGAGAAAGAGGGTTCCTCCGTCGGCCGCCTCGAGGATCCCGGCCCGGTCTTCCTTGGCTCCGGTGAAGGCCCCCTTCTTGTAGCCGAAGAGTTCGCTTTCGAGGAGCGTTTCGGGGAGGGCTCCGCAGTTGATGGCCATGAAGCGCTTCTCGCGCCGGGGGGAGTTGTAGTGGATGGCCTGGGCGATGAGCTCCTTGCCTGTCCCCGACTCGCCGGTGATCAGTACCGCCGTGTCCCGCACGGCGACCTTCTTGACCATCTCCAGCACCTTGTGCAGGGCCGCGGAGGTGCCGATGATGTTGTCGAAGCGGAACTTGCCGGCCAGCTCCTCCTTGAGCTCCCGGTTTTCCTCGAGCAGGCGGGTGTGCTTGAGGGCGTTTTTCACCCGGTAGAGAAGCTCCTCGGGCTCGAAGGGTTTTGTCAGCATGTCGTAGGCCCCCTTGCGAAGGGCCTGGATCGACATCTCCACGGTCGCAAAGGCGGTGATCATGATCACCGGCACCGTGGGATCCTTCTCGCGGATGCGCTGCAGGACTTCGAGACCGTCCATCCCGGGCATCTTGATGTCGGAGATGACCAGATCCCACTGGCCGGGGGCGAAGGTTTCCACCGCTTCGGTGGAGACGGTGTGGGCCTGGACCTCGAACCCCTGGTCGAGGAGGACCGCCTCCATCATCCGGCAGAGCCCCTCCTCGTTGTCGATAAGCATGATCCTGGTCGGGGCCATCAGTAAACCTCCCGCTGGACCGGCAGGCGTACGGTGACGGTCGTACCCCGTCCCACGGTGCTGTCGATCCGGATTTCCCCCTGGTGCTGTTCGACGATCTGGCGGGTGATTGCCAGGCCCAGGCCGGTTCCCTTCTCCTTGGTGGTGAAGAAGGGCTCGAAGATCTTCTCCAGGTTCTCCTCGGGGATCCCAGGCCCATCGTCGATAAAGGAGAGGTGAACGAAGCCTTCCTCCAGTGAAGTATTCACCTGCAAGCGTCCTCCCCCCTCCATGGCGGCCCCTGCGTTGAGGATAAGGTTGATGGCCACCTGCCGCAACTGGTCGCCGTCGGCCTGGATCACCGGAAGACCCGGGGCAAGCTCCTTGATGATCCTGACCTGATGCATGTCGGTGTGGTTGGCCGCGAAATCGACGATCTGGTCGAGCAGCTCGTTGATGTCCGTATTCTCCAGGGTCGGATTGGGGGTCCGGGCGTAGCTGAGGAGGTCCTGGACGATCTTCTTGCAGCGCTTGCTCTCGCGCTTGATGTCGTGGATATACCGGTAGTGGGGTGAATCCTCCCCGAGCTTGTTCTCCAGGTATCCCGCGTAGCCGAGGATGACGCCGAGGGGATTGTTGATCTCGTGGGCCACCCCCGAGGCGAGCACTCCGAGGGAGGCCATCTTTCCCTGCTGGGCGAGGTTGGCCTCCATCGTCTTGTTGCGCCGGATCATGGCCGTCATGCGGTTGAAGGCGCTGGCGAGCTCCCCGAGTTCGTCCTGGGTGTCGACGGTCATGCGCTCCTCGAGGCGCCCCTGCTTGACGGTGCGGATGACCTGGATCATCTGCTGGATCGGCTCGGTGAGGACCTTGGAGGCGAGAAAGACCAGGGCCACGGCCACGGCGCCGACCAGCAGGGGGAGCAGAAGCATGCTCTGGACGATGCGCCCCTTGATGGCATTGGCCTCCCGGTAGAACTCATCCTCGTAGGAGCCCACGGCGACGATCCAGTCCCAGGGCTCGAAATAGGCATAGCGCACCAGTTTCATCCGGGGCGCCTTGTCGCCGGGGTTCTTCCAGGGGTAGCGGATCCATCCCCGTTTCTTCTCGCACATCTCCCGGATGAAGAGGTTGCCGTCGAGGTCGCGGGCTTCCAGAAAGTTCTCCCCCTCGGCGTCGGGGTGCAGGGTGAAGGTTCCCTGGCTGTCCATGCAGAAGATGTAGCCGGTCTTGCCGACCTTCTTGTTCCGCAGGTTGTTCTTCAGCTCGTCGAAAGCGCGCCGTTCGAAGGCGAGGTCCTCATAGGTTTCGTCGAGATAGCTGCCGGCGGCGACGACCCAGTCCCAGGGCTTGAAGTAGCGGTAGGCCGCCACCTTCTTGCGCGGATAGGCATCTCCGAGGACCTCGTTGCGCCAGGGATAGACGATGTAGAGCACGTCGTCGGGTTCGGAGCGCAGGGCCCGCTCGCACATCTCGCGGATGAAGTAGCGGCCGTTCTCGTCCTGCGCATCGTAGATGTTCTCCCCTTCCCGGGCGATGTGGGTGGTGAGGTTGCCGCGGCTGGTCATGGCGTAGATGTAGCCGGTCTCGCCGACACTCACCCGCTTGAGCGCCTTCTTCGCCTCCGCCTGCGCCGTGGCGAGATCGACCCTCCCCTTGCGGTATTGCTCGTGCTCCGACTCGAGGTGGCTGTAGGCGAAGTTGACCAGGGTCGCCAGGTCCTCGTTGATGGTTCTCTGCTTGTCCTGCTTGTAGACCTCGAACTGCTGGTAGTGGGAGTTGAGCAGGTCGAGGGTGAAGGCGGTCATGTGATCCAGGTCGTCCTTGCTGGTCTGGGTGATCCCCAGATAAGCCTGGCGGGTGGCGATGGTGCCGACCACGGCGACGACGACGAAGATGGGCAGGATGACGAGGGGAAGGACAACCACCACCATCTTCCAGCGGAGATTGAGCTTTTTGACGAAGCCGAAGAGGTAACGGTTCATGGCTGGACGCAGGCAGGGGGAATGAAGGGATGCGGACCTGGAGAGTATGGGGTATACGCCTGGGCAAAGTCAAGAAATGGGGCGATGCCGTAGGATCTGCTCCGTCCCACTTGACCGGGGGCTCTTTAGGCGCTTTGCTTACAGCAGGAGCCGGCCCGAAACATCCGAGGAGGAGCGCCATGGGAAAAGATCTCGATCAGGCTCAGAGCTACCTGGCCCGGACCCCCGAGTTCGCCGATCTGACGGTGCGGCGGGCGGGTGAGGAACTCCACCTCTGGCGGGGGGACGTGCATTTCGCCCGGCTCATCCCCTCAGGGGGCGGGAGGTGGCACCTGGAGTACTTTCACAACCTCGAACGGTGGGAGCGCGTCGACTTCCAGGGCCCCCTGGAGGAGTGCCTGGAGTTCTTCCGGCGACATCCTCACTATGTTTTCTGGGAGGGGTGAGGGGGCGATTGGTGTTGCGCCGGGGGAGCGATTCTGTTAATTTTTCCTTCCAGTTCGCAACGGGGGAGAGGGATTCATGCTGGATAAACGGAGGAAGGCTCTGGTGGCTGCCCTGAAGGATCCGGATGGGGGGGTTCGCCGCGCCGCCGCCGAGGCCCTTGAGCGCCTGGAGTCGATGGAGAGCCTCGACGCGCTCTTCTCGGCTCTTCAGACCGGCAGCCGCGGGGCCCGTATCAAGGCGATCTACGCCCTGGAGAAGGTGAATCTTCCCCAGGTTTTTCCTCCGCTGCTCAAACTTCTCGGCGACCCGGACGCCGATATTCGCGCCACGGCCATTCAGATCCTGGGCCGCAAGGCGCACCCCAAGACCATCGGGTCCCTGGTCAAGCACCTCGAGGACCCTGTTCCGGCCGTAAGGGTGCATGCCGCAGAAGCCCTGGGGCACTTCGGGGACCGCCGTCTGGTCCCCTATCTGACCCCTCTGCTCAAGGCAGGCGACTCGAACCTGGCCTGCAACGCGATCCGGGCCCTCGGAGCCATCGGAGCGAAGGAGGCCGAGGAGGCCCTGGTCGCGACCCTGCGGGACCCGCGGCCGGAGGCCCGGCAGGAGGCCGTGCGGGCCTTGGGCGAACTGGAGCTCTGAGACCCTGCGCCCCCGGGCGCAGAGGTCGTTGGTAGAATTCAAAGAGGCCGCATCCCTTAGGGTGCGGCCTCTTCTGGTTTTTTAATCGGCGCGGTGGCCGGGATCAGACCAGGTGGGGGGTGACATCGATTTTTTTGAGGAAGGGGTCGACCTCGGCCACGATCCTCCCCGTTGTTTTCCCTGACAGATCCAGCAGGGAGGGGCGGCCGAGGAGCCGTCCGGACTCGTCCATCAGGATCTTGATCCGCACGTTCTCCGGGTGCTCCTCCCCCACCTTGACCACCAGCCCGATCTCGTTGCTGTCGAGGCGCACCAGGGTTCCCACGGGGTACTCTCCGAGGGAGCGGATGAACCTCTCCAGGTAGCCCGGGTGGAGCACGGTGCCGGAGAGGTCGCGCATCATGCCGATCGCCACGCGGGGAGAGATGGGGCTCTGGTAGGCTCGCAGGGTGGTCATGGCGTCGTAGGTGTCGGCAATGGTGGCCATGTCGACCAGGGGTGAAATCTTTCGCCCGGTGGGGCTTTGCGGGTACCCCTCCCGGTTGTGGTGCAGGTGGTGGAAGTGGACGATGTCGACCACCTCGCGGGGGACCTGCTCCATTTTTCGGACGATGTCTGCGCCCGTGACGGGGTGCTGCTTGATCTCCTCGAACTCCTTGTCGGTGAGTCGCCCCGGCTTGTTGATGATGTTGCGGTCGATCTTGAGCTTCCCCACATCGTGCAGCAGGCCCCCCAGGGAGAGCATGTGCAGCCCCTTTTCCGGCACCCCGCAGGCGCGGCCGACCATGAGGGAGAGAACGGCGACGTTCACCGAGTGGTTGAAGGTGTAGTTGTCGTAGTCCTTGATCATGGAGAGAGCGAAGAGGGCGTGGGGCTGGGCGAGGGTGATCTCCACCATGTCGGTGACCAGGCGATCGGCGTTGCTGGTGGAGGGAATGCGGCCGAGCCGGATGTCCTGGAAGATGTCCCGAACGACCTCCAGGGCTTTCTGGTAAACCTCCCGGGGGTCCTTCTCCTCTTTCAGCTCGATCGGAGTGACCTGTATGGAGGAGATGCCCCTGGCGGCGATCTGTTGTTTCAGAGCCTCCCCCCGGTGGTGCCCCTCCTTGAGCAGAAGCAGAAACTCGAGCAGCTCCTTTTCACTCAGGGGGGGAAGAAACTCAAGCTTCTTCACCCCCAGGGCTTCGAGCAGATCCCGGATCTCCAGGGCCGCCGAGCCGGGCTGCACGAAAAGGAAGTCCTCGCAGAAAAGGGTCCCCTCGAGCAGTCCGAGGCTGACAGACTTCTTCTCCCTGAAGAGCAGGCCAAGGCCGACCATGCAGCCGCGGGCCTGCTGCTTCACCGAGGGGTGCCCGGGAGGGTAGAGGCGCAGGGCCTGAACCAGCCCGGCCATCCCCTGGACGGTCTGTTTAAGGATTTCCTGATTCATGACGGGTCCCTGCCTTGATGAGCTTGAGGGCGCCGAAAGCCGCCCGCGAGACCTCCTCGGAGTTTTTCCTGCTGGCGGTTTCCAGCGCGGAAACCGCCCTGGAGTCGCCGATATCTCCCAGGGCCGAGGCTGCCGCCGCCCGAACCGTGTCGTAACGACCTCGGCCCCAGAACTTGACCTGGTTCAGGAGGGAGAGAAGGCCCTCCGTCGCGTCTGTCGAACCGATCTTTCCCAGGGCCCGGATGGCCTCGACTTTCTGTTCGGTCTCCTTGCCCAGGGGGTCGGGGCGCAGGGCGAGCTTCAGAAGAAAGGGGACCGTCTCGGGATCCTTGAGGGCGCCAAGGGAGAGAAGGGCCTGTTTTTCCAGCTCCGGATCCCCCATTTCAACCACCCGCACGAGGATCTTTTCGGCCTGCTTGCCGCCGATCTTGGTGACGGCCCGCAGGCTCTCCCGGCGGACCCTCAGGTCGCGGTGGCCGAGGAGCTTGACCAGGGGGGGCAGGGCTCCGGGGTGGCGGATTTCTCCCAGCACCAGGGCCGCGTTGCGCACGACGTACCAGCGTTTGTCGTTGAGATAGGGGGCCATCTCCGGGATGGCCGCCGGTGTCTGGTGGCGCAGGACATCGGTGAGGTAGCGCCGGCACTGGCCGTCTTCTTCCACGGTCAGGCGCTGCATGAGCAGGTGGAGGACCCGGTTCTTGTAGTAGGCGAAAATGTTCTCCAGGGCCGCACGGTTGAAGCGCTTGAGGTCCTTCTGGCAGAGGGTTTCGATCAGGAACTGGAAGTGGTGCTCGCTGCCGAGGCTCTCCAGCGCTTTATTGGATTCCTCCACGCAGGCGGGGCTGAGGTGGGGGTCGCCGGCATTGCTCGCCAGGGTAAAGAAGGCCTGGATCACCAGAGAGCGCCCGTCGGGGTTGAGATAATCCCATACCTTGGGGATCAGCTCCTGGAGCAGGGCGGCGTATCGCTCATCGGTGGGGGCCTGCTGCAGATCCCAGAGCACCGTTTCGAGGTCCCGCACGGCGCTGGGGTCCCGGTGCCAGAGCTCCTCTGCGCCGTGGGTGATCTGGCGCTGCCAGTCCTCGACCCGGGGCTGCTCCCAGGGATCGGGGGCGGGCTCCTCCTCGGCGCGGACCCGGGAGAGGTCTATTTCGTTGGCCCAGAGGGTTGTGACCCGGGCCTCCCGCAGCAGTTCGGGGACGCCCCCCCGGCGCTGAATCGATTCGGGGTCGAGGATCATGGCCTGGGCAAAGGCCATCAGGTCCCTCTCGGAGAGGTCGGTCATGAAGAAGATGCGGTGGAGGCGGCGGGTGAAGAAGAAGTCGGCCAGTTTCTGCAGGACCGGGTCGGCCTTGGCCACGGGGGCTTCCCCCAGCTGGAATCCCGTTTTTTTTACCGTCAGGTTGAGGTTGCCCTCCGTCAGCAGGGGAGCATAGGCGTCGAAGGCCTCCTGGAGGGCGGTGCCCAGGGCGGGGTGATGGGGAGGGTAGAAGCTGGCGGCCTTGATCAGGCGGGCCGTCATCCTCAGAGCCTTCCCGATCTGGCTATGCTGGTCCGCGTCGGTTGTCACCGGCAGGTCGATCCTTCCTGGAACGGGATAATTTTCCTAAGATAGCCGCTCGGCGGAGAAATGTAAATGGCCTTCGGCCCTGCTCACCCCTCTTTGACCAGGGCTGAAATGGCCTTGAATTGAGGGGTTCCAGCCCTCTCCAGGAGCTGGAAAAGGGCCATCTCCGTGGTTGTCAGCACAGCTCCGGCCAGGGACGCATTCTCCAGGGCCGCTTGGTAGTTCTCCCGGTGGCGGGAGCAGACGGCGTCGCGAACCAGGTGCACGGGCAGGTCCGCCCCGAGGAGGTCGAGGAGGGTCTGGTAGACACAGACGTGGGCCTCCATTCCCGTCAGCAGGACTCTCTTCGCCCCCCGGGCGCGCAGGGCGGGAAGGAAACCGGGCTCGCCGCCGCAGCCGAAGGTGATCTTCTCCAGGGGCGGCCCGGCCTGGGCGGGTTCCAGTTCGGGGATTGTCGGACCGAGGCCGGCGGGGTACTGCTCCGTGAAGAGCACCGGCAGGCCGAGGATCCTGGCCCCCTCGAGCAGGCGGCGGATGTTGCGGACGGTCCGTTCGACGACCGGGGGATCCATGGCCGGAACCAGTCGCTGCTGGACGTCCACCACGACCAGGACCGTTCCCTCCCGGGGGAGCCGGAAGGATTCGATCGTTTTTATCATTTCCCCTCCTTCCCGCCGCGTTCGGTGCTCTCCACCACGCAGAAGCCGCTGTCGTGAATGCCGTGGTCCTTGGCCAGGTACATCCCGTCGAGAATCCTCTGGAAGTTGCGGGAAACCACGTTGCGCTTGATCTTGAGGGTCGGGGTCACCTCCCCATCCTCCTTGGAGAAGTCCCGGGAGAGAAGGGTGAAACGCTTGATCTTCTGGTAGGAGGGAAGCTCGAGCTGCAGCCGGTCGATGCGGCGCCGGATGATGTCGAGGATGCGGGGGTGGTTGACGAGGTCGCAGTGATTGAGAAAGTCGATCCCCTTGATCTGGGCGTACTTCTCCAGGGTGTCGAAGTTGGGGACCAGCAGGGCCGTCAGGAAGGGTTTGCGGTCGCCGTAGACCATGGCATTGGCCAGGAACTTGTCGGTCTTGAAGATATTCTCCAGGTTCTGCGGGGCGATATTCTTCCCCCCGGCGGTGACGATCAGGTCCTTCTTGCGGTCGGTGATGGCCAGGAACCCATCGGGGTCGAGTTCGCCGATGTCCCCCGTCAGGAACCAGCCGTCCTCCCTGAGGGCTTCGCGGGTCTTCTCGGCCTGCTTCCAGTATCCCTTGAAAACCCCTGGCCCACGGATCAGGATCTCCCCGTCTTCCGCGATGCGCAGTTCCGTTCCCGGAACGGCGCGCCCCACGGTGCCGAGTCGGTGACGGCCGGGGGTGTTGACGACGATGCCGGCGGTGGTTTCGGTCAGGCCATACCCTTCGTAGATGGGGATGTCGGCGGCCAGGAAGAACTCGGCGATGTCCTTGCCCAGCGGGGCCCCGCCGGAGATGAAGAAACGGACCCGGCCTCCCAGGTGTCCCTTGAGTTTTTCGAAGACGGCATGCTTGGCGAGGGTCACCGCCGCCTGAAGCATCGGTCCCGGTTTTTCTCCGGCCAGATGTTTTGCCGCCGCGGCCTTCCCGGCCTTCAGGGCTCCGAAAAAGATCTGTTTCTTCAGCCAGGGCCCGGAGAGGACCCTCTCCATGATCCGGGCGTACATCTTTTCAAAGAGCCTCGGGACGCTGATCATGACCGTCGGCTTCACCTCCTGGAGGTTGGCCGGGACGGTGTCGATGCTCTCGGCATAGGCGATGGTCACCCCCACGGAGAGCATGAAGTAGTAGCCGTCGACCCGCTCGAAGACGTGGGAGAGGGGGAGGAAGGAGAGGCACTCGTCCTGTTCGCCGAGGTCGAAGAGCTCCCGACAGGCATCGATGTTGGCCAGAAAGTTGCCGTGGGTGAGCATGGCCCCCTTGGGAAGGCCGGTGGTCCCGGAGGTGTAGACGATGCTCGCCAGGTCCCCCGAGGTCCCCTCCGCGAGCCGCCCGTCGAGATCCTGTTCGGTTGCGCCGTCGGCCTTCGCCAGGAAGTTCTCCAGGGAGAGGATCTTGGGGTGGTCCACCCCCCCGGCGAAGAGCACGATGGATTCCAGTTGGGGCACTTGGTCGAGGTGCTCCAGGAGCTCCTCGGCGATGGGGGGGAAGTGGAGGAAGAGGAAGCGGCTCTGCGAGTCCCTGAGAATATGGATCAGATCCTCGACCCCCTCGGTGTGATAGACCGGCACCTGTGTTCCCCCGGCCGCCATGGCGCCGAGGTCGGCGTAGACCCATTCGGGTCCGTTGGGAGCCATCACCGCCACCCGGTCCCCGGCTTCGAGCCCCAGGGCCAGAAGGGCCCTGCCGTAGCGCCGGATGTTGGACTCCAGGGTCTCCCAGGGGATGTCCCGGTAAATCCCCTCCTCCTTGCGGCGAAGGGCGGTCCGGCCTTTCCAGAGGCGGGCGCGTTCAAGGATCATGCGGGGAAGGGTTTCACTCATGGCGACCTCCTGTGTCTGCGATTCGGTGGGGGACGGGGTGCTGTTACCTCATTATAGCCGACGGAAAAAGTGATTGACAGCGGTCGGGGCATTGAGGCATAGAGGCCGGGGAGGTATGGGTATGATTCTGGGCGTCACCGGCGGCATCGCCTCCGGAAAGAGTACCGTCAGCGAAGCCCTGGGGCGCCTCGGCGCCGCGGTGGTCAGCGCCGATGACCTGGCGCGGGAGGTCGTCCGGCCTGGCAGCCCCGTTCTCGAGCGGCTGAAGGAGCGTTTCGGGCGGGAGATCCTTCTGCCTGACGGCGCTCTCGACCGTCGCGCACTGGCCGGGATCGTCTTCGCCGATCCCCGGGCCCGGGCCGACCTCAACGCCATCGTCCACCCGGCCGTCGCGGCCCTCGCCCTGCGGCGCATCACCGATGCGGCCTCCTCGGGGGCCCCCCTGGTGGTCTACGAGGCTCCGCTGCTCTTCGAGGCCGGGGCGCAGGAGCGGGTCGATGCCGTGCTGGTGGTTACGGTGGATGAACCGGTCCAGATCGAGCGTCTCATGGCCCGGGACGGCTTCACCGAGGAGGAGGCCCGCTCCAGGATCGCGGCCCAGATTCCCCAGGCCGAAAAGGCGGCCCGGGCCGACTACGTCATCGACAACTCCGGCTCTCCGGAAGGGACCCTCGAGCGGGTCCGGGAGCTCTTCCGGGAGCTCACAGGCGTTTCCGGCGGGGATCCTCCAGGTCCTGGAGGAAGTCGAGGGTAAGCTCCCTCGTCTCCTGCCAGCGGGGGTTCTCGGGGGTGGTCAGGACGTGTGGGACCTCGGGGCCGTAGAGGTGGAGTTCCTTGTGGCGGCTCCCCAGCCTGCGGTAGAGGGTGAAGGCGCTGTCGACGTTGGCCGTCTGGTCCCCTTCGGCACTGACCACAAGAGACGGAGTCTCGATCCTCGGGAGCTGATGGCGGACCCTCCGGGTGAGCCGGTGGAGCTGGTAGATGCCGGAGAGGGGCTGGCGGCTGTAGTAATAGGGGGCCATCTCGGGCGCCAGAGGCCTTTCCCGAAAGGGGCGGAGCCGGCGGAGCAGCCCCGCGGCGGGCGCCAGGCGGTGACGCAGGCGCAGGAAGGGGGAGAGCAGCACCAGGCCCTTCAGGGGCCGGGCGGCCGATGCGGCAAGCAGCAGCAGGGCCCCGGTGCTCAGGCCGATGCCGTAGACTCGCCGGCAGCGCTGGGAAAGGGTGGTGATCCCCTCCTCCACCGCCGACTGCCACTCCTCGAACGTTCGCCGCGCCAGATCCTCGGGGGTGGTCCCGTGACCGGGGAGGCGCACCCCCAGGGCGATGTAGCCCCGCCGTGTGACGGCTTCGCCGAAACGCCGCATCTCCCAGGGGGTCGCGGAGAAGCCGTGCACCAGCACAACCCCCGCCCCGGCCGGCTTTTCCGGCTCCAGCCAGAAGGGGAGATTCTCTTCCCGTTCCACCCCGTCTTCCCTGGCCCTTTTCAGGGCCTCCTCAATAGGCATAGAAGCCCATCCCCGTCTTGCACCCCAGCCTTCCGGCCTCCACCAGTCTGCGCAGCAGGGGGGGGGGCTTCAGGGCCGCCTCTCCCAGTTCGGCATGCATCGATTCCAGGGCGTGGAGCACCACGTCGAGTCCCACCAGGTCGGCCAGGCGCAGGGGGCCCATGGGGTGGGCGGCGCCGAGGGTCATGGCCCTGTCGATGGCTTCGGCCTCGGCCGTTCCCTCGTCGAGGAGCCTGATCGCCCCGTTGAGAAGGGGGAGCAGGAGGCGGTTGGCGATGAACCCGGGGCGATCCTTGCAGCGGACCGTTTCCTTGCCGAGGCGCCGGGCGAACTCCTCCAGGAGGTCCAGGGTCTCTTCCTCGCTGAGGAGGCCGGGAATCAGCTCCACCAGGGGCATGACCGGGACGGGGTTGAAAAAGTGGAGTCCCGCGAAGCGTCCGGGGCGGCCCGAAGATGCGGCCAGGGCTGTGATGGGGATGGTCGAGGTGTTGCTGGCCAGCAATGTTTCGGCGGGAAGCAGTCCTCCGAGTCGCTCGAGCAGAAGGGTTTTGGCACCCCGGTCCTCGAAGACCGCCTCGATCACCAGATCGGCCCTGGTGAGCCCCTCCAGGTCGGTCACCGGTCGGATGCGTCCGAGGACCTCTCCGATCCAGCCGGAGGGTCGATCCTCCTTGCGGGAGACACGCTCCAGGGAGTGGCGGATCTTCCCGAGGGCAGCCTCCAGGGCCTGGGAGCTCTGGTCGGAGAGGAGGACCTCGTACCCGGCCGCGGCTGCCACCTGGGCGATACCGCTCCCCATGGTGCCGGCCCCGACGACACCGACGGATCCGATTTCCTTGCTGGGTCGTCCCATGGATCACCTCCCTGAAGAAAAGCCGGCCGTGAAAAAATAACAAGGATCAACGCAGACGCAGAAATCGCAGGGCCCACCGAAAAAAAATCCCCCTTTCCGGAAAAAGGGGGATTTTTTGAACCGTTTTCTGCCCGGTTATTTGTGAAATCCGAGGCGGGTGGAGAGCTCCTCGGCCGCCTGGCTGATGAGCGGGACGAGCTCCTTCTCGATCCGTTCCTCGGCGAAACGCATCGAGGGGCCCGAGATGCTCAGGGCACCGACGATTCGCCGGGTGTAGTCGCGGATGGGGGCGGCCACGCAGCGCACCCCGGGGTCCATCTCCTCGTCGTCGATGGCGTACCCCTTCTGGGCCACCTCCTTCAGGGTCTTCTTGAAGGCGTCGCGGCTGGTGATGGTGCTGGGGGTGAAGGCCTTCATCTCCCGGCCCGAGAGGAAGGCGTCGACCTCCTCTTCGCTCATGTAGGCCATCTGGACCTTGCCGGCGGCGGTGCAGTAGGCCGGAAGCCTGGAACCGACCCGGGAGACGACCCGAACGGTGAGGTCGGTCTCGACCACGTCGAGGTAGACGCTGAAGCCGTCCTTGAAGATGGCCACGTAGGAGGTCTCGTTGCACTCCTGGACCATCTTCTCCAGAATCGGCTTGGCCTGGCGCAGAAGCCCCATCTGCTTGATGAAGGTCTGTCCGAGCTCCAGGGCCTTGAGGCCGAGGCGGTAGTTCTCCGTGGCCTTGTTCTGCTCGATGTAGCCGCGGGATTCGAGGGTGGCCAGAAGGCGAAAGACGTTGTTCTTGTGGAGCTTGAGCCGCTTGGAGAGTTCGGTGACCCCGAGCTCGTCGACCTCGCCGTGGAACTGTTCCAGCAGGTCAAGGGCGTGGGAGACGGCCTGGATGATATATTCTGCCTTTTCTTTTTTGGCCATGGGGTTTGTTCCTTGTCCTGTTGTCGGAGGGCTTCAGTGCAGGATTAGCGCCGTACAAAGTCTGCCTACAGCATCTAATAATTTTTTCGCTATATGTCAAGCATTTCCGTCGTGCCTCCCCGGTTCGGGAGGGTTCGGCGGCCCGGAAAAAGGGTTAGGAAAATATAAAATGTTGTTCTACAAAAGTCAACGATTTGCCGAACCCTTTGTGCTGTCGCGGTCCCGGTGAATTTTGTTCAAGTTGACAGTCATATGGCTTTTCGCTAGATTTGTGCCCAATCAAACACCGGGAGGGGAAATGCTCAACCTGAGCAAGAAAATCGTCGTCGCCATCGATGGTTCGCCGCAGTCCGACAAGGCCGCCGAGGAGGCGGTCCGCCTCGCGGCCGCCTCGGGCACCCGCTTCCGGAGCAAGGTTCATGCCGTTCTCGTCCTCGCCGGCGTGCGCGCCCCGTCCTTCACCGACTTTTTCCCCTCTCCCATGGCCACGGAGCGCCCCGACTGGGAAGAGAAGCGCCAGCGGATCTTCTACGTGGTGGAAAAGGCGGCCCGGGAGGCCGGCGTTCCCATCGAGAGCGAGGTGATCTACGGCGAGGCCGCCGAGGAGATCCTGGCCTTTGCCGAGGAGAAGCAGGCCGATGTCATCGTCATCGGCTCCTCGGGCAAAGGGCGGGTCCGGCGGGCCTTTCTCGGCAGCGTCTCGACCAAGGTCGCCATGCACGCCGTCTGCTCCGTCTACATCGTCCGCTAGTAGGCTGAAACCGGGCTCGGCCCGATCCCGGCGGAGGGCAGGCGGACGCTCATGCGCGGCCACCTCTGCAGCCCCCGTCAACGAGGACCCCTCCTGTTTCCCCAAGGGCCTGACTACGGGGAACCCTCCCGATTCCGGGCCAGCCGGGCCCGGGGCTCCCCCTCCACCCCTTCCGACCACGTCTCCCCCGCCCCTTCGACCTTTGCCGACGGGAGGTTCGCCTTTTCCGGAACCTCTCCTTCCCTGAGCGTCTCCTGAACCAGGTACTCCAGGATCTCCGCCATGCTTTCCCGGATCAGTTCCTCCTCCTCGGGGAGTTCGTGGGGGGAGAGCTCGAGGGTGAGGTTGTTGTTGTAACCCGTCTCGCGCAGGTGGTTGAGAAAGCGGGTCAAAGGGAGGATGCCGTGCCCCGGAAGCAGGTGCTCGCGGCCGTAGCCGTAGTCGGAGAAGTGGATGTTGCGCATCTGGCCCGAGTCGTAGAACTGGTGAAAGTCGCTGAGGAAATTGGCCTTTGACGTCCCCATGTGGGCCGTGTCGAAGGTCAGGAAGAGGTTGCGCTCCTGCATGAAGTCGATCATCGAACCGGTCTGCCCCAGCAGGTAGGGGTTGAGTTTGAAGGGCCCGGTGCAGGGCATGTTCTCCACGGTGATGATGACCTCTCCCTGGCCCACCTCCTGCTGGAAGTCTTTCACCCCGTTGAACCAGCGCCAGAACTTGAGCTCCATTCCCATCCAGGCGGGGGGGTGGAAGTTGATCAGGGGGATGCCCGCCTCGGCGGCAAGGCGGGTGGTGCGGAAGAGCTGGTCGATCTTGTTGCCCCAGGTGTCGAGCTGGAAGAAAGGGGCATGGAGGGAGGCCACGGGAAGGATGTCCTGCAGGGCGCGGATCAGGGCGAGGTTGTCCCCGTACTGGAAGTCGTGGTTGATGATGACTTCCATCCCGGCGAACCCGGTGTCCCTGGCGATTTCGAAAGCCTTCTCCAGGGGGAG
>JBFHXN010000009.1:0-16332 GCA_041598955.1 Desulfuromonadales bacterium
CAGATCTTCTCCACCTCGGCCGAGCCCTCCCCCTTCGCACCCTTGGTATCAATGACCCCACCAGACCGTTACGACACCTCGGGCCTGCCCGAAAACCAGCACGAACCTGGCTCTTATGGCACCGTGCTGAAAAACCTCCTCGGCATCACCTCCCATGAGGAGATGAGTCTCGTGGAGACGGAAAGGCTGTGGTCGGCCCAGGAGCGCCTGCTGTCGAAGATCGGTCCCGATCAGCGCTTTACAGCTCAGGACCTTTGCGCCATGCACCGGCTTTGGCTGGGGGACATCTATTCTTGGGCCGGAAACTACCGCCAGGTCAACATCAGCAAAGGTGGGTTCACCTTCGCCATGGCGCACACCATCCCGGAATTGATGGCAACCTTCGAGCGGGCCCAATTGAGCCGATATACACCCTGCCGGTTTTCATCCCTACTGGAGATTGCCAGTGCTTTGGCCGAGGTCCATGGCGAGCTCATGCTGATTCACCCGTTCCGCGAGGGAAACGGCCGACTAGGCCGCTTGCTGGCAACGCTCATGGGATTGCAGGCGGGACTGCCGCCCCTTGATTTCAGCGAGCTGGCGGAGGGGCGAAGGGAGGCGTACTTTGCTGCGGTACGGGCGGGGATGGACCGGAATTACCTGCCGATGACGGAGCTCTTTGGCGAGGTTATCGAGAAGTCTTCTTCTTGACGGCTTGGGTGGAAGAGGAGATGGTCTTGGTCGCGATGAAACGTCCGGAAGCGGCATCGCGCTTGACGAAGATCCTCTCGACGGCGGAGGAGCTTTCGATATTGCGGGTCAGGAAACGTTCGCGCTGAACCGTGTCCTTGAGGTAGGGATTGGTTGTCAGGAGAGATTTTTTCATTGCAAAATTATACATCAGCCCCCATTTCGGAGCAGTACTTTTTTTCGCCTGACGATGTGGAGACGACCCCGTCGGCATCGTACCCCCAAAGGGGCTGTTCGGCCTCATCCTCGCCGGGGCGCAGATCAGAGCAGGCGAGGGCTTCGACGGATCTGGGCTGAAACGACGCTGGGACAAACGGCCTGCATCCTTGGCTCGTCTTTCCCGGGCCGCCTGTTCAAGAGGGTTTGGTTCGGGGTGGGGGCCCGAAAATCGATTTGTCCGACCACCAGCAGCACCTCGATTCCCTGTGCGGAAATGACGCCGTAACACTAAAGAGACCGCCATGACCACCGCCGCCATCGCCACCCTCGGGTGCAAGACCAACCAGTTCGAGTCGGCCGCTCTCGAGGAGCGTCTTCGCAATGCGGGGTACGGCATCGTTCCCTTCGAGGCGGGGGCCGAACTGGTGATCGTCAACACCTGCACGGTGACGGCCGGCACCGATTCCCAGTCCCGCAATCTCATCCGCCGGGCCCGGAGGCTCAACGCCGAGTGCCGGGTGGTGGTGACCGGGTGCTACGCCCAGGTCGACCCGGAGGCCCTGAGGTCCCTGCCCGGGGTCTCCGTGGTCCTGGGGAACGAGGAAAAGGCCGAGTTCCTCGATCACCTCGGGGCCGGGTCGGGTCAGGTCCGGGTTTCGGACATCCGCCAGGCGGCCGAGGCCCGACCTCTGGAGATCGCCTCCTTCGCCGAACGCAGCCGGGCCTTCGTGCAGATCCAAAACGGCTGCGACGCCTTCTGCTCCTACTGCATCATCCCCTATGCCCGCGGGCGCAGCCGCTCCGTTTCCCCGAACCAGGTCCTGGCCCAGGTGCAGCGCCTGGCTTCGAGGGGGTACCCCGAGATCGTCCTCACGGGGATCCATGTCGGAGGCTACGGCCTCGATCTCTCCCCCCCGACCTCCCTGCTTGATCTTGTCCGTCTGCTGGAGGCCGAGTCCGGCGCAGGGCGCCTTCGTCTGGGATCCCTGGAGCCGACGGAAATCCCCGATGCGCTCATCGAGGCGGTGGCCTCTTCGCACATCCTCTGCCCCCACTTCCACATCCCCCTGCAGGCCGGCGACGACGCCGTCCTGCGCCGGATGAACCGCCACTACGGCCGGGACCAGTTCCGCTCCCTCGTCGAGGGGATCCATCGCCGGCTCCCCGAGGCGGCGATCGGCCTCGACGTCATCGCCGGATTCCCCGGCGAGAGCGAGGAGGAGTTCGGGAACACCCGACGGCTTCTCGAGGAACTCCCTGTCACCCATCTCCATGTCTTTCCCTTCAGCCGTCGCCCCGGCACCCCCGCGGCGAAGATGCCCGGACAACTCCCACCCCCGCTCATCAAGGAGCGCGCCGCGCTCCTGAGGGAGATCGGGCAGGAGAAGGGGCGCCGTTTCGCGCGGCGCTTCGTGGGTCGAACCCTCGAGGTCGTTGTGGAGGGGGGAGGGCGCCGGGGAGAGCGCCGCGGGCTGTCGCGCAACTACCTGACGGTGAGCTTTCCCGGAGGGGGGGAGCTTGCGGGGGGGCGCCTGGAGGTCAGGGTGCTGGCCGAGGAGGATGGACTGCTTCGCGGGGAGCCGGCATGAGAGAGGCCCGGTTGAAGAGACGGGTGACGGTGGTGGCCGATGGGGCGGCCGGGGGGGAGCGTCTCGATCTCTTTCTGGCCCGGACCCTCGAGGGTGTTTCCCGCAAGGGGGTGAAGCGGGCTCTTGATTCAGGGAGGGTCTTCGTCGACGGGCGGGTGGAGCGCCGGGCCGGGCATCCCCTGGCGGGCGGCGAAACGGTCACTCTCACTCTGGAGGGTGCAGCGCCTCGGCCCCTCGAACCCGACCTGACGGTTCTCTTCCGGGACGCCTCCCTGCTCGCCGTCGCCAAGCCGGCAGGTCTTGCAGCCCATCCCACCGTGGGGGGGCGCCCCAGCGCCCTCGACCAGGTGCGCAAGCTCCTGTCGGGGCCCGGGGGGGAAGGGGAACCGATTCTGCTCCATCGGCTCGATGCCGATACGACGGGGGTTCTTCTTTTCGCCCTGACCTCGGCTGCCAACCGCGAGCTCTCCCGGCAGTTCGCCGACCGGGAGGTGGAGAAGGTCTACCTCGCCCTGGTCGGCGGGAACCCGCCTGAACGCTTCAGGGTCGAAAATCATCTGCAGCCCGGACGGCGGGGGCGCACCGAGGCGGTGCTCTCCGGCGGGCAGCACGCCGAGACGGCTTTTCGGACCCTGGAGCTGGGATCGGGCTTCGCCCTGGTCGAGGCCCGTCCCCACACGGGGCGCACCCACCAGATCCGTGTCCACCTGGCCGACATGGGGCATCCGCTGCTCGGGGACACCCTTTACGGCGGATCGGCGGCCCTTTCCTCCGGGGGGGACTGGCTGAGAGCCCCCCGGCACCTCCTGCATGCCCAGCGGCTTGCCTTCCGGCATCCTGAAAGCCGGGAGAAACTGGAGATCGAGGCGCCGCTTCCGGATGATTTCAGACCCTTTCTGGAACTCCTCGCCCGGGGAAAATAGAGCCCTTTCCCTGACCGACGCAGGCCCGACCTGCAAACCGCTTCACCTCTCCCTCAGCCCCTGCCTGTCCCCCTCGCGTCAAATCGCTTCCTCAACAGCGCCGGATTGTCGCTCATCAGGCCGTCCACCCCCAAATCCAAAAGCCTGTCCATCTGCTCCGCCTCGTTGATCGTCCAGACGTGCACTTCGAGGGAGACCCGGTGGGCCGCCTCGACGGACTCTTGGGTCACCAGGGTCAGGTTCCCGTAGGTCGGAGGAATCTGAAGGGCCGAGCCCGGCGCCCGGTACCCCGGAGGGGCCCCCCCCATCAGCCAGGCGAAGAAGTCGGCCGTTTCCCCCCGGCTGAGGCTGGTGGGAATCTCTCCGCAGCGGGTTCGAATCCGCTTCATGATGAGATCGTTCTCGGCGGCCAGAAGAATGCGGTCCGCAGATCCGGTCCTCTCGATGACCTTCAGGGTCAGCTCCTCGATGGAGGGCTCTTCCTGCTTGATCTCGATGTTGAACAGGGCCTCGGGAAAGGCCTCGAGGACCTCTTCCAGGGTGGGGATGGTGATTCCCTGCCCCCGGAAAGGATGGAGATCCTCCTCTTCGTTTCGAAAGGCGAAGCCCGCATCGAGCCGGCGCAGCTCCCGCAGGGTGCACTCGGCGATGAGGCGGTCCTCGCCGCAGAGGCGACCGGTGCTCGGATCGTGGTGGACCATGACCTCTCCGTCCCGGGTGGCCCAGACGTCGAGTTCCAGGTAGTCCACCCGGGCCTCCAGGGCGGCCCGGAAGGAGGGGAGGGTGTTTTCCGGATATTTCCCGGCGCTTCCCCTGTGGCCGAAGAGGCGGGGCCTGGGTGGGGCGAAGAAGCGGCTCTTCATCGGTTGTCCTCCCGGGCCAGTGCGGTTCCCCGCCCGATGTCGACGCGGGCGAGCAGAATCATGCCGATCAGAAAAAAAGCGGCGATGGAAAGGATGGAGAGTCGGATGGAACGGGTAAGGTCGGCGATGAGGGCGAAGATGAGGGGGCCGAAGATCGAGGCGAACTTGGAACTGATGGCGTAGAAGCCGAAAAACTCGGCATTCTTTCCCGTGGGGATGAGGGAGCCGTAGAGGGAGCGGCTGATGGCCTGGCTGCCTCCCAGGACCAGGGCGATGACCAGGCCCAGAAGCCAGAACTGCCACCCGTGGCGGATGAAGAAGGCGAAGCCCGTGGCCAGCGTGAAGAAGCCCAGGGTGGTCATGACGGCCTTTTTGGCTCCGATCCCTTCGGCCAGGCGTCCGAATAGAAGGGAGCCGGGCATGGCGACGAACTGGATCATCAGGAAACAGCCGAGGATGCTGGTGGTGGAGAGGCCGAGTTCCTTTTTGGCGAAGATCGCCGAGACGAGGATGACCGTCTGGATGCCGTCGTTGTAGAAGAGAAAGGCGATGAGAAAGCGCAGCAGGTCGGGGTAGCGGCGGATCTGGGTAAAGGTCCGCAGATAGCCCCGCAGCCCCGTCAGAAGTTCCCCCGGGGGACGGGGAAGGTTCTTCTCCCGGACCAGAAGGAAGGTCGGGATGGCGAAGATCCCCCACCAGAGCCCCGTGAGGGCCAGTCCGAAACGGGTGGCATTTCCCTGCCCGGAAAATCCGAAAAGGCCGTGCCACTGGATCAGGATGAAGACGGCCGCCAGGAGCAATCCCCCCCCGATGTAGCCGAAGGCAAACCCCCGCGCCGAGAGCCGGTCGAGTTCTTCGGGGCCCGCAAGGGCCGGCAGGAAGCTGTTGTAGAAGACGTTTGCGGCCGCGAAGCTCATGTTGGCCACCATGAAGAAGAGGGCCGCCCGAAGGTAATCGCCCGGGCCGGCGAGGGCCAGAGAGGCGGTTGCGACCGCGCCGCTCAGGGTGAAAATGATGAGAAAACGGCGGCGTGCACCCCGCCGGTCGGCCAGCGCCCCGAGATGGGGGGCGCAGAGGGCGACCAGGGCCATGGAGAGGGAGACCGTGTATCCCCAGAGGGCTTCGGCGGGGATATGGCGGGAGAAGCCCGGGAGGCCAAGAAGCGCCCCGCCGGGCGGAACGAGGGAGGCGAAGTAGACGGGAAAGACAGCCGCCATGATGACGGTGGCGAAGCCCGAGTTGGCCCAGTCGTACATGCACCAGCCGAACCAGGCCCTCCCTTTGTCGGAGTGCGCCATGACCATCCCTCTGGGATCGAAATGAAGATCGCCGAGGCACAAGAGAACCTCAGCTCAAGAGAGGTCCATCATAACAGAAAGGAAGGCATTGCGGGATGCACCAATGGGAGAAATGGGTCTCTGTGGAGACGAGGGAGGGAAAGGAGCCGAAAGGGGGTTGGACAAGTTGGCCTGAAGAACACAAAAAAATGGCCCCGGGCTCAGGAGGAAGAAGCACCGGGGCAGCATGACATCCCTGCCTATTTGTAAAGCAAAGGCTGGGCCAACTATTTTCGAATCTACAAGTGCCCGGATTTTCATGGTTTTGTCTTGGACGTCCCTTCAGGGGTGCCAAAGGAGCGGGCAGGGGTGACGGTCCTTTGACTCCAGTGCCCCGCCTGGGTGGTCGATGTCCGGGATCAAGGGGCTCTCTGTGCGCTCTGGCGCAGTTCCTTGAACTTGCGCAGGCGGAAAGTGGTTTCCCGGTCCCGCTCCCCGAGGTAGAGGCTGATCACCTTGATCTGTCTGCGTTGCCGGGGAAGCAGGCGCTCCTCGAGAACCCGCATCGTCCTGGTGACGCGCCGGATCTCGGCGGAGAGCTTCTTGACCCGGCATTCCAGGGCTGCGTTGCGCAGGACCGCCGCGGCGACCTGTTCGAAAAGGTGTGTCGCTTCGGTCAGGTGAGGGGTATGGGCCTGCGGGTCATATCCCCGCTCCAGAAGAGTCCGGGGAAGGTCCCCCTGAAGGGTGAGATCCCAGTAGCGCAGGCCGAGGACGTTCTCCTGCTTCAGGTCGACGGAGATGGAAGGCTCGCTGATGGCGACCAGGGAATCGAGGGCGCTTCGTCCCTCGAGCCCTTCTGTGATGTGCAGCTGCTCCAGGGAGCGTCCGTAGGTGCGGCTGATCTCTTCCCGGTTGGCCAGAAACTCCCGGCTGCTGGCGAGAAATTCGCGGATGAGGGCCTGGCGCCGGGCCTTGAGAATTCCGACGCTGGAGAGGAGCGATCGGACCTTGTCGCGCAGGCGAAGGAGGTTGGTGCGGGTCGGGTGGATCATGTCTTCTCCCCCTCCAGAGTCTGGATGAGGCGGCGGCCCCTGTCGAGGGTCTCTGCTATGCTTCGGCGCTCCTCCCCCTGGTGGACGAACTGCTCTTCAAAGGCGGAGGCGAAATCGAGCATCCTTTGATCCTGGGCCACCATCCCCTCGCGCCCCACGATCGCCTCGAGGCTGCGCAAGTCCCGGCCCCGGGCGTAGTGGCGGTAGAGGCCGTTGGCCACCTCGCGGTGATCGGAAACCGTGCGTCCCTCGCCGATCCCCCGCTGCATGAGCCGGGAGAGGCTGGGGAGGATGTCGACGGGGGGGAAGATCTCCCTCTGGTGCAGATCCCGGGAGAGAACGAGCTGCCCCTCGGTGATGTAGCCGGTGAGGTCGGGGATGGGGTGGGTGATGTCCTCCTCGGGCATGGTCACCACCGGCAGCAGGGTCACCGAGCCGGGGCGCCCCTTGAGCCGTCCGGCTCTCTCGTAGAGGGAGGCGAGGTCCGAATACATGTAGCCGGGATAACCCCGGCGGCCCGGCAGCTCTTCCCGGGCCGTGGAGACCTCCCGCAGGGCGTCGCAGTAGTTGGTCATGTCGGTGGCCACCACCAGCACGTCCCGGCCCTGCTCGAAGGCGAGGTATTCGGCCACGGTCAGGCCGAAGCGGGGTGCCAGAAGGCGCTCCAGCACCGGGTCGCTGGCCAGATTGATGAAGGCCACGGAGGGGGTGCGCACCTGCTCGAGGGTTTCCATGTAAAAGGAGTATTCGTGGTGGGTGAGGCCGAGGGCGACGAAGACCACCACGAACCCCCCGGCGCTTTCCGGCGAGTGCTCTCCCATCCTGGCATTGCGGAGGATGGCCGCCACCATTTCCCTCGAGGGGAGCCCGGCGCTGGAGAAGATCGGCAGTTTCTGCCCCTTGACCAGGGTGTTGAGGCCGTCGATGGAGGAGAAGCCCGTTTCGATGAACTCCTCGGGTCGGGCCCGGGCCGCCGGGTTGATGGGGGCGCCGCTCACCCCCTGCCAGCGCTCGGGGATGGGAGCGGTGAGGCCGTCCAGAGGGCGGAAGCTGCCGTCGAATACCCGGCCGAGGAGCTCGAGGGTCAGGGGGGCCTGCTTGACCGTGTCGGTGAAGACCACCTCCGTATCGACCAGGCCCAGACCGCGGCTTTCGCCGAAGACCTGGATCAGGACGGTCTGTTCCTCCAGGCGCAGAACCTCCCCCTCCCGCCTGCTGCCGTCGGGGAAGCGGATGGAGACCATTTCTCCCATGCGGGCCTCCAGCACCCCCTCCAGAAAGAGAAGGGGACCGCGGACGGCGGAGATGGTTGTGTAGGCATGTTCGGCCAGGCGCATGGCATCATCCCCCGAGGATGTCGTCGAGAATCTCTCCCGATCCGAGTCGTTCCAGGGTCTTGCGGTAGAAGGCGAGGATCTCGCCGATGCGGGCGAGGGTCTCCTCGGGAGGTGAGAAGGCATCCTCCGTGTAGGCATTCTGGCAGAGGAAGTCGAGGCGGATCCGCTCGGCGACGGTCATCGCCAGGCGGTCCTCGTCCTGCATCCCGGAGAGCCCGACTATCTCGGCCACCTCCCGCAGCTCCTCTTCGCGCTTCAGGATATCCCGGCACTCCCTCCGAAGGGCCGCCCATTCGGAAGAGACCTCCTCCTCGAAACGGTGGACGACGTCCTGGTAGAGGGAGAAGCTCTGGAACCAGTGGATGGCCGGGAAATGCCTGCGGTGGGCGAGGGCGGTGTCGAGCATCAGGAATGAGCCCGTAGTCCGCAGGCAGGCCTGGGTGACAGGCTCGGTGAAGTCCCCACCCGGGGGGGAGACCGAAAGGATCATGGTCAGCGAGCCGGTGGCGCCCCCCAGGGTTTCCACCGTTCCGGAGCGGGCCATGAAGGCGGCCAGGCGGGAGGCGAGGTAGGTTGGATAGCCCTCCTCTCCGGGCATCTCCTCCAGGGACGATGAGATCTCCCGCAGGGCCTCGGCCCAGCGGGAGAGACTGTCGGCGAGGAGCAGGACGTGGTAGCCCATGTCCCTGAAGTATTCTCCCATGGTGACGGCCGTATAGATGGAGGCCTCCCGGGCCGCCACCGGCATGTTGGAGGTGTTGGCCACGGTCACCGTGCGGGCCATCAGGGGTTCGTCGGTCCAGGGATCCTTCAGGGAGGCGAATTCCTCGAGCATTTCGGCCATCTCGTTCCCGCGCTCCCCGCAGCCGACATAGATGACGATATCGGCCTCGGCGAACTTTGCGATGGACTGTTCGAGAATGGTCTTTCCCGTGCCGAACCCTCCGGGGAAGATGGAGGTGCCCCCCCGGGCCAGGGGAAAGAGAAAGTCGATGCAACGCTGCCCCGTGATCAGGGGCTCCCGGGGAGCCAGCTTGCGTCGGAAGGGGCGGGGTTCCCGCACAGGCCATTCCTCGTAGAGCTCCACGACGCTGCCATCGGTCAGATGGGCCACGGGGGCTTCGGGCGAGCATTCCCCATCGGCGATCCTCTCGATGGTGCCGGCGACGGGGGCCAGGATGAAGTGGCGGAAGGGACCTTCCTGCACCCAGCCGACGGCTTCCCCGGCCATGACCTCCTCTCCCGGCTTTTTCAGGGGGGTGAAGGCGCAGGACTCCAGGGAGAGGGGGGGAGCTTTCCCCGATCCGGAGAGGAGGAAGGGGCCCTGGGCCTCTCGGAGTCCCTCCAGGGGGCGCTGAAGCCCATCGAAGATGGTTCCCAAAAGGCCGGGGCCCAGCCTCAGGGCCAGGGGCTTGCCCAGGCTTGAAACGGATTCCCCCAGGGCCAGGCCCCGGGTGTCCTCGTAGACCTGCACCAGCGTCCGTTCCCGCTCCAGACGTACCACCTCTCCGAGCAGGCCCCCCTCTCCGATGGCCACCCGGTCATAGAGCTTGAGGCCTCGAAGGTCGACGGTCACCGTCGGTCCCGATATGCCGATCACCTTTCCCTTCATCCCTTGAGCCTCACGTGGTAGCCGATAGCCTGGCGGATCAACTTGAGAGCGTAATCATCTTCCCCCGGTTTCGCCTGTTCGGGAGCGGGGATGACGACGAGGACTCCTGGCCAGCGTTTTTCGAACTTGGGCAGAAATTCCTCGGGCCACCCGGCCAGAAGCCGCTCGTCGATAGCCACGAGCCCCACCTCCGGATCGGCAATGACCTCCTGCAGCTTTGTCTCGAGATCCGTCGGAGAGAGGTGGACCTGAGCGATCCCGGCCAGGGAAAAACCTCGACGGGAATCGGTCGGAGTGAGAAATACGATCTTTTTCATCCGGCCATCTCCGTCGCCATGCTCTCCTCGTTCAGCCACTGTCGCTGAAGGAGGAGGCTGCGATTGCGGGCCGAGAGGTGGCAGGCCCAGAGGTATTCCAGGGCCGCGGCTCCATCGCTGCCACGGCGAAAGGGGCGCAGGCGGGATGAGATCGCCGTCAGAAGACGGGACTCGGGCGGTGCGCCCGGCGCGCCTTTCGAAGGACCGATCCACCTCTGGAGAAGGTTCTCAAGTTCTGGTCCCTCAGGGGTCTTGAGGGCCTTCCGGATCCGCCCCAGGGGGATCTCTCCTCCGGGGAGAAGGGGAAGGTGCTGTTCCCAGCGCCGGGACTCCAGGGCGGCCAGAAGGTTGCGAGAGTCGACCAGGGCCGAGAAGAAACGGGTGAGGAAGGGCGGAAACCCTCTGGCTTTGACGAAGTGAACCAGGATGGAGGCGGTCAGGGCCTGTTCGAAGTCGCGCCCTGGACCGCCGGGGCCCATCGGGGCCTCCAGGACAACAGGGATGCCCGCCGCCTCGAACTGCTTTATCACAGTCGCTGTAGCCTCTTTCCAGTCGTTTCCCGAAAGGATGGCACGGCGGAGACGGGGAGCCAGGAGGGTCTCGGAAAGAAGATCCGAGAGAAGATCGAGTTCTCCGGACGCCTTGAAGCGAAGGCAGAGGAAAAGGGGCCGGAGCTGGAAATAGAGCAGGGCCGGTGCCAGTGCGATCCGCAGGGAAGGGTTGAGCTGACGGGCGGTCCATCGCAGTTCCCTCAGAAGACCCCGCCAGATCGCTTCGTCGTCCGTTCCCCTGATGGCCGAATCCGACGGCAGGGAAGTCCCTGTCGTGAGGAGGCCCCTCCTGGCGGCCAGGCGTGCGAGAAGGTAGGGGGTCGGGTATCCCTCCCCGGGAAACTCATGGAGCAGGGTCGTGACTCTGGATGTCATGGATCAGCTCCTCGATCATTGCGCTGACAAGGTTCGGCCAGGCTCGCTGAAGTCGCTTCTCCAGGGAGTTGTCGATGTGCACGGCTCCTTCTGCCGCCCAGGCCTCCAGGCCACCGGAGAACCCGGGGTCGGTGTCGATGGTGGCTTGGGGAAATATGGTCTCTGCCAGCTTCTTGTCGGCGGGGCGCACCCGGATCCGCTCCCATCGGGTGCCGGGCAGCTCTTCCGCCAGGGGGGAAAAGAGGGTCTCGTCTCCCTCCCGCCACAAGGTCGCCAGGGCCGCCTCGGCGAGGATACGAAGGCGAGCGGCCAGTCTCTGTTTCGCCTGCGCCACCACTTCACGCCCCTCTTTCTCCGCTTGGGCCAGGCGTTCGCGAGCGAAATCCTTTCCCGCGGAGTCGGCCTGAAGCAGCGAGGAGTTGCGAAGCTGCTCGAGACGAACCGCATGGGCTCGCTTGAGGCTCTCTGCCTCGGTCTCCGCCTGACTCCAGAGCTCGCGGACCTGTTCCGCGGCACGACGCCGCAGGGCTTCGATCAATACCGCTCCCGGCATCTCAGACCCCGAGCAGGATCATGGCCGCGACGACGAAGCCGAGAATGACCATGGTTTCAGGAATCGCCACCAGGATGATGATGATCCCGGTCAGTTCGGGCTTCTCGGCCAGGGCTCCGGCACCGGCGGAGCCGATCTTCGACTGGGCCCAGGCCGTGGCCAGGGCGCTCATCCCCACGGCCAGGGCGGCGGCGAAGGCGAGCAGGACTTTTTCCAACCCCATGATGTTTTCCATGACTCCTCCCCTGATAGTGTCTATTTCCGCTTGAGGGGGTCGTAGGTTCGCCCCCCAGGTTCGAAAAATTTGGAAAAAAATTCCACGTAGTGAAGCCGCAGAGAGTGGACGGCCGGAGCGAAGACCCCCAGAAGCAGATTGAAGCCGTGGAGCAGCACCGCTACGGCAATGCCCGTCGCCACCGAACCGGCGGCACCGGCGAGGTTGTTGGCCACATAGGCGAGCAGGACCGAGGTCAGGCCGATGGCCATGATACGGGCGTAGGAGATGATGTTGCCGAAGTTCTTGAGCATCTCCAGGGGAGCCAGAAGCCCTCCGGTGAAAAGAAGCATGGGGGTGGCCACGGCGACGGTCAGGAGCAGGGCCTGGCGCAGCCCCGCTTCCATGGGGAGGAAGTGTCCGATCAGGTAGACCAGGAGGCAGAGGATGACGAGGATGGAGAGGAGCTTGTAGAGAGCCTCCTTGGTCAGGCGTCTTCGCAGGGCGTTGACGGTGCCCAGCAGGAGGCCCAGCAGGACATGGAAGACTCCCACCGACAGGGCGAAGACGAACATCGGAACGATGGCCTTCTCCCGTTCGAACAGGACCGGATGAAGGTCCAGCCAGCGGCGGCCGAGGTCACCGAAAAGTTCGCCGTAGAGCCAACCGAAGATCGCTGTATAGACGGCGCAGACCCCGAGGATCTTTGAGGCATCCCTGAGCTTTCGCCTCGCCCGGGATAGAGCGACTCCTGACAAGGCGGCCAGGAGCAGAATCAGGCCGTAGCCGAGATCACCCAGGATCATGCCGAAGAAGATGGGGAAGAAAATGGCGATCAGGGGGGTCGGATCGACAGAGCTGTACTTGGGAAGGGGAAGGAGCCCCGTCAGGAGCTCGAAGGGCTTGAAATACCCGGGGTTCCGCAGGGCGACGGGAACCCGGTCCATTTCCTCCTCCCGGATTTCGAGTTCTTCGATCAGCACCTCGCTGGAAAACTCCTTTTCCAGTCGCTGCCTGAGAGACTCGAGACCCTTTTGAGGAACCCACCCGCAGACCAGGAAACAGAGTCCGGTCTGGTAGAGAAAGGCGCTGGTGCTGAGCATCTCGAGTTGCCCCGCCACCCAGGAGTGGGCCCTTCGGTAGAGCCCTCCCCAGCGGGTGGCGAAAAGAAGTCGCTCCCGGTCGACGGAGACCGTCTGCTCCTCAAGAGCATGGAGGTGCTTTCGAAGGGCGGCCTGCCGAGAGGACAAGGGAACCTGCTCCAGGTCGAGGGGGGGGGAGAGCTCCGGTATACGCTCCCCGGCGAGACTCTTTCTCAGCCGATCGATCAGGGACCGCTCCACGGCGACCAGGGCGATGACCGGTCCCTTTTCCCTGCGGTGGATCTGCAGTTCGTAACGCCCCTCCGTCAGGCGCTCAAGGGCCTTTCTGAGCTGCTCGAGCTCTGGGTCTCCAGGAAGCTCGACCCCAAGAAACTCAAGGTTGGGCCCCCCTGGGAATTCGCCGATCATCGGAAGGACGCACTCCAGGAATTCGGCGTAATTCTCCAGGCGCCGTTTCTGGTCCAGGAGATCCTGTCGTTGTTCGGCGAGTTTGCGACAGCCTTCGGTGTGCCGCTCCAACAGCTTGGAGAGGGGTTCCAGGGAAGCGGCCGGATCAAGATAGGTCTCCCGCGGAGTCACCTGGGGAAGGCAGGCAAGGAGCTGGTCGAATCTTTCCAGCAGGTCCTGGTAGTAGAGCCTCTCGGAGACGGTTTCGGGTTCCTCCTCGAGGGTTTTCAGGCATTCCTCCCCCGCCGTGACCGCATCCCGTTCAAGGCGGTTTTCAATCTGGAAGACCCCTGCCCGGTGGATCGATTCCAGCACGGGGCGTAGAAGATCCTTGGGGCCGATGATCTGAATTTTCGACATTCTGATGATCACGGTCCGCCTCCAGGGAGAATTCCGGGGAGATGGCGGTTCAAAAGGTCCAGAACCTTCTGTTCGTCGAGTCGATCCAGGGAAGCGGCCAGCTTTTCGGCTCGATGAATGATTTCGGCGGCCTTGGAGTCGGTGCTCCTTCTGCAACTCTCGAGCTCCTCCTCGGCAAGGCAGGTCAGTCTGCCCTCCTCCTCCCTCATCTCTTTCTCCATTTCTTGACGCTGGGCGTCGAGCCAGGCCTTGGCACGACATTCTTCGGCGGCGAGTTCATCGCGGATGGAGATTTCCGTGTCCAGAACCGCCTTGAGGGAATCCTTTGCCATGCCTCCTCCGCCGGGAGCCTGGGAGATGAAGAATATATGGAAGATCAAACACATATAACAGTATAGAGGGAATTTGCCGCATTTCATCCGGCAGGGGGGGCATTGACTCGAAACGCTGCATTGGTAGAGTCAAAAAGAGTTTTCCAGTGATTTGAAGGGAGGGTGAGGATGGTCCGGGTCGAATTCATGGCGGGAAAGCCTGTCGCAGGGCAGCCCCTGGAGATAGTGGAGCGCAAAGGGCTGGGCCACCCCGATACCATCTGCGATTCCATCATGGAGGAGGTATCCCTGGCTCTCTCAAGGGTCTACCTGGAGCAGGCAGGACGGGTTCTTCACCATAATGTCGACAAGGGACTCCTCTCCGCCGGTGCCGTGGAGAAGTGGTTTGGAGGGGGGCAGGTGATCCGGCCCATGGAACTCTATATCGGTGACCGGGCGACCTTTTTCGCCGACGGTATCCGCTTTCCGGTCCATGAGATAGCCAGGGAGGCCGCCACCCGATGGGTCAAGGAGCATCTCCCCCGGGTGGACCCGGCCCGGCATCTGGGGATCAAGGTCCTTCTTTCACCAGGCTCCTCCGAACTGACGGACATCTTCGACCGCCCGGGCCCGCTCCCCGGTGCCAACGATACCTCTGCAGTGGTGGGATACTACCCCCTCTCCCCCACCGAAAGGTTGGTCCTGGATCTGGAGAGGCATCTCAACGGGCCAGAATTCAAGGCCGAGTTTCCAGAGACCGGGGAGGACGTCAAGATCATGGGGATCCGGCAGGGGGGGACCCTCGACCTCACTGTGGCGATGCCCCTTCTGGCAGAGGTGGTGGAGTCGGAAGAGGACTATTTTGCCCGGCGGGAACGGATTCGGGAATCGATTGGGGCATATCTTCGACACTCAGAAGATTTCTCAGGAATTCATCTCCATTTCAACGCTCTGGATCAGAAGGGGAGAGGGCTGGGTGGGGTTTACCTGAGTCTTCTGGGCACGTCGGGGGAGGAGGCCGACGGGGGGCAGGTGGGAAGGGGGAACCGGGTCAACGGTCTGATCGCCGTCTGCCGCCCCCTCGGCATGGAGGCGGCTGCCGGAAAAAACCCCGTCTCCCACGTGGGAAAAGTCTACGGAGTGCTCGCCCACCATCTGGCCAGAAGGATCTGGGAGAAATGCGACGGCATAAGGGAGGTGCAGGTGATTCTGGTGAGCCGGATCGGATCAACCATCGATCGCCCGAGCCTGGCCACCCTTCGCCTCTGGGTCGAACCGGGGGCGGATCGTTCTTCCTTGAAGTCCCGAGCCAGGGAGCTGGCCCTGGAGCAGTTGGCGGGGATCGAAGATTTCTGCAGGGACCTTTCCATCGGCCGGTACGGAATCTGCTGATGGACGGTGGCCGCGATCCCCGTGAAGGGAATGGGTCCAGGAAAAAAAACGGAAAAGAAGCCGGCGGGTGCCTTGGGTCTGGACGTAGGCCGTGAAGGGCTTTATGAACATTTTTATTCAATTCATTAAAAAAAACATACTTTCGGATTGAACGTTGCCATCCCCCTGGCACATGATTCCCTATCGTATGTGGTAACTGCCCGATATTGCTGTGCTTGTTTTGGTGGTCAAAAATTAGGCAAGGAGACAGGGGCCTCGGAAGACCCTCATTCGGGTCGATCATCCACATGGTTTTCAACACCTTTTCCACAGTTTTTGTGGAAAAGGGAGCCACCCGATTGAAAGAGCAAGGTTTTTACTCCCTGAAGGGGGAGGGGCTCCTTTTGGGTTCCTTCCCCTTGGCTTCCTCCCAGAGCAGGTCCATCTCTTGGAGGCTGGCTGTTTCCAGTTCCACCCCTTGGGCCCGCAGGGACTCCTCCACGTGGTCGAAGCGGTTGACGAATCGGTCCACCGTGCGTCGAAGGGCCGATTCGGCATCGATCCCGGCAAGGCGTCCGAGGTTGACCAGGGTGAAAAGCAAATCCCCCATTTCCCTTTCCATCCCATCCCCATCCCCGGCCAGGAGGGCCTCCTCCAACTCGGAGGTCTCTTCCCGCACCTTATCCAGGACAGCCTCGGCCTTGGGCCAGTCGAAGCCAACCCGGCTCGCTTTCTCCGTGACCTTGTGGGCCCTCTGCAGGGCGGGGAGGTTCCTGGGGAGGCTCCCCAGGAATGTGGTGGACTCCCCCCGGCCCTTTTTTTCTCCTTCCTTTATGCGCTGCCAGCTGCGGTGGAGATCCTGCCTGTTGCCGGCCTCCTGACCGGAGAAGACGTGGGGGTGACGGCGGATCAATTTGTCGGCGATGCCGGAGGCCACCTCTGCGATGGAAAAGTCCCCCCTCTCTTCGTATATCCTGGCCAGGAATACAACCTGCAGGAGCAGATCGCCCAGTTCCTCGCAGATCAGGTCGGGATCTCCACCGTCGAGGGCCTCGAGGAGCTCGTAGGTTTCCTCCAGCAGATAAGGGGTGAGGGAGTCGGGTGTCTGCTCAGCGTCCCAGGGGCACCCCCCGGGTTCTCGCAGGGTGGCCATGATCTCGACCAGTCGAATGAATTCGGTGGGTGG
>JBFHXN010000010.1:0-15868 GCA_041598955.1 Desulfuromonadales bacterium
CCTTCACCAACGGCCCGCAGCGCATCGGCGACATCACCGTCCCCTCGGGGGGGAACCTGCAGGGGCTGAACCTCCCCATCACCCCCAACGGGGCGGTCTACGATTCGGTTTCGCGGATCCCCGTGGGCGGCGCCCAGCTGGTGCTGCTCAATGGGGCCACCGGGTCGCCGCTGCCGAGCCGCTGCTTCGATGACCCGGCGCAGCAGAACCAGGTCACCACCGCGAGCGGTTTCTACAAGTTCGACATCAACTTCAGCGACGGCTCCTGCCCGGCGGGGGGGGGCTATCTCATCGACGTGACCCCCCCGGCGAGCGGCTACCGGGCGGCCCCCTCCCGGATCATTCCCCCCGCCAGCGACGGGACGACGCCCCCCTTCTCCGTCCCCGCCTGCCCCGGCAGCGCCGCCGACGCGGTGCCGACCACCCCCCAGGTCTGCGAGGCGACGGTCTCCCCCGCGGTGCCGCCGCTCTCGGTGGCTCCCCGCACGGCCGGCACCACCTATCACCTCCACCTCACCCTGAGCAACGGATTCGTGCCGGGGCAGAGCCAGATCTTCAACAACCCCATCCCCCTCGACCCGGAACTCGACGGCGCCGTGGCCATCACCAAGACCACGCCGCTGATCAACGTGAGCAAGGGGGATCTGGTCCCCTACACCATCCGGGTGAACAACATCTTCGGTGTCCCCCTGCGGGACATCCGCATCGTCGATCGCGTACCGGCCGGATTCAAATACGTGCAGGGCTCCGCCCGCCTCGACGGCGAACCGAGGGAGCCTCTCGTCAACGGCCTGGAACTGGCCTGGGACGGCCTCGAACTTCCGGTCGACGCCACCCGCACGGTCCAGCTGCTGCTGCTGGTCGGGGCCGGGGTCGGCGAAGGGCAATACGTCAACCGGGCGCAGGTGCTCAACAGCGCCAGCGGCGGCAACGCCTCGGGGGAGGCGACGGCGACGGTGAGGGTCGTCCCCGACCCGACCTTCGACTGCACCGACGTGATCGGCAAGGTCTTCGACGACGGCAATCTCAACGGCCACCAGGACGAGGGGGAAGAGGGGCTGGCCGGGGTCCGGGTGGTGACGGCCCGGGGCCTGATCGCCACCACCGACGCGCATGGGCGCTTCCACATCTCCTGCGCCCTGGTTCCCGACGAGGACCGGGGGAGCAACTTCATTCTGAAGCTGGACGATCGCACCCTCCCCACCGGGTATCGCCTGACCACGGAAAACCCCCGGGTCCAAAGGGCCACCCGGGGCAAGACGATGCGCTTCAACTTCGGGGCGGCGATTCACAGGGTGGTCTCCCTCGATATCGCCGACGGCGTCTTCGAGCCGGGGAGCACGGAGCTGAGGCTCCAGTGGCAGCCCAAGCTCGAGCGCCTGCTCGAGGAGCTGCAGAAGGCTCCCTCCCTGCTGCGCCTGTCGTACCTGGCCGACGTGGAGCGCGAGGGGCTTGTCCGTGACCGTCTCAAGGCCCTGAAGACGCAGATCGCGGAGCGCTGGGACCGCGCGCCGGGGGGGTATCGCCTGACCATTGAAAGCGATGTTTTCTGGCGCCGGGGCGCTCCGCCCCGATAGGGGGGCAGACCCCTTGACCGGCCGATGCCGGGTTCGAAATCTTTTTTCTCTTTCAAGCCGATGGATTCGATGTTGAAGCGTCTCGCCGCCATCCTGATCTTCTCCCTTCTGCCCGCAGCCGGCGCGGAGGCTTCCCCGCGTTCGGCGATCGTGGAGAGCAGCCTGGGGGTCAGGGAGGCCGCGGCCTGCGGCGAGACGTCCGAAATGCACCTTCCCATGGACGAGCCCTTGACGCCCTGGCTCCTCGATCCCTCCATCTTCGAGGAGGATCAGGGGGACCGGAGGGAGATGCGGCAGGTCGTCGCCCAGGATGTCAGGACCATCAAGCTGGAGAACGTCGTCCCCCCCATCCGGTTCCGCCAGGGGGGGGCGGAGATCCCCGACGACACCCTGGCCCTTCTTCGCGGGGCCCTCGACTCCATGCGCGACCGCGCCAACGTGCGGCTGCACTTTATCGGTCATACCGATTCCCTGCCGCTGAGCGACGCCCTGCGGGAGCGCTACGGAGACAACACGGGGCTCTCCCGCGAGCGGGCGGGGACCGTCGCCGAATATTTCCAGGGCGCCCTGGGCCTTCCGCCGGAAGCCATCTCCTACGAAGGCTTCGGCGAGACCCAGCCCGTCGCCACCAACGGGACGGAAGAAGGGCGCGGGCTCAACCGGCGCGTGGAAGTCCAGGTCTGGTATGACGAGATCAGCGAAAAGCTGGTCGAGAAGGAAGTGATCATCCCGCGCACGGTGAATCGGCTGAAGGTCTGCCGCACGGAGACCGTCTGCAAGCTCCGTTACAAGGAAGGCCACTCCCACCGCGCCCGGGTGAAGAACCTGATCGCCCCCCTTCATTACGACGAAAGCATGACGGGGGTGCCCGAGGAGTTTCTGCAGCAGGTCAGGCAGGCGCTGGGAAATCTGCGGGGGAAGGAGAATGTCGTCGTCCGGTTCACCGCCCACACGGACAACGCACGGCTCTTCGGCAGGGACGAGCGGATCTACGGCAACCCGGTCGGACTCTCGAAGGCCGTGGCCCGTCGCGTCTCCCTCGCCGTCCAGGAAACCCTGGGGTTGCCCAGCGGCGCCGTCGAGAGCGACGGAAAGGGGGGCTCCCAGCCCGTGGCGTCCAACGAGACGGAGCAGGGGCGGGCCATGAACCGGCGCATCGAGGTCGATTTCTGGCACGACGACCCCCTCCAGGAACTCCCCGACGAGCCGCGGCTCTGCCCCGACGCCGCCGGCGCCGAAACGGTCAGTCGGGTCTACGACCCCCCCTCGGGCCCCATCGACCCGATCCTCTTCGAGGCGGGGAAGCCCGTTCTTCCCCCCGGCTTGCCCGAGCGCCTGCGCGGGATCATGGATGAGATCGGCGACAAGGCCAACGTTCGCCTGAGGTTTGTCGGATACACCAGCAACGAGCGGCTCGACCGCCGCACGGCGGCGGTCTACGGGGACGACATCGGGTGGTCCACGGCCCGTGCCCGCCGGGCCATGGCGGCCGTCGCCGAGCGGATGGGACTGAGGGAGGGAGAGGCGGAGTTCGAGGGACGGGGCTATGTCCAGTCCGATGACGTGGTCAACGCCGGCTTTATCGAGTCGGACACCTCGCGGGTGGCCCTGCAGGTGGTTTATGATGAACTTGTGGCCCTCGACGACTACGAGGGGGTGGAGATCACCCGCCTGACCCGCGAGGTGACCACGGCCGATCCCTTCGGCCTGAACCTGATGCGCATCACCGTGGACGGCCAGCCCATCGACGATCCCCAGAAGAGCATCCCCGATGTCCAGCGCTGCACCGACGTGGCCCTGGACAAGGCGCAGATCCGCTTCAGGCACGACAATTTGAAACTGGAACCGAGGCTGAACGTGACCGCCTGGCCCCGCACCATCGCCTACCGGGACCTGGAGGAGACCCCCTTCCCCGAGAACCTCGTTGCTTTCCGCCTCTACGCCAACTACCGCGGCTTCATCAAGAAGGCGGAGGTCCGGATCTTCGAGGAGGAGCAGTCGTCCAGGGATCTCCCCCTGGCCGTCATCGAGATGGACGGTGACGGCATGGCCCGCTGGCAGCCGGTCCTCGAGGCTCCCCCCGCCACGGGGCGTCCCCTGAAGTATCTGGTCCGGGTCTATGATGAAAGAGGGCTCTTCGACGAGACGGCGCCCCAGCCCCTCTGGGTGGCCGAGCAGCTCGATCCCCCGGCGGAGGCCGATTCCGGGGAGGAGCTCTTGGCCGGCTACGGGGAGAGCCGCCTCGCCATCCGGAACATCCCCCTCCACGGCGGCACGGTGCAGGTCCACGGCGACGCGATTCCCGCCGGCCATGGGGTCTGGATGGCCGGCCATGCCGTGCCGGTGGACGCCGAGGGGCGCTTCGTCGCCGAAGAGATCCTTCCCCAGGGGATGCACACCGTCGAGGTGGCCGTCCTCGACCCCTCGGGCAATGGTGAACTCTTCCTGCGACCTGTCGCTGAAGAAGAGCGACTGGTTCACCGTGGGGATCGCCGACCTCACCTTCTCCGCCAACCGGACCAACGGCCCGGCCAAGCTCCTCGCCCCGGAGAAGCCCCAGTACAGCGACGACCTCGACCTCCAGGGGCGCCTGGCCTTCTACACCAACGGCAAATTCGGCCAGGGGTGGGGGCTGACGGCCAGCGCCGACACCCGGGAGGGCCCCCTCGATGAGATCTTCACCAATTTCATGGACAAGTCCCCCGAGGCCCTCTTCCGGCGCATCGACCCCGATGACCACTTCCCGACCTACGGAGACGACGGCACCGTCGCCGAAGACGCGCCGACCATGGGCAAGTTCTACCTCAAGCTGAAAAAGGGAGACAACTACGGGCTCTGGGGCAACTTCACCGTCGGCTATACGGACAATGACCTGGCCCACGTCGACCGCGGGCTCTACGGGGCGAATCTCCATTACCAGAGCCTGGGGACCACCAGCTTCGGCGAGGAGCGCTTCTTCTTCGACGGGTTCGCCGCGGAGCCGGGGACCGTGGCCGGGCGCGACGAGTTCCGGGGGACCGACGGGTCCCTCTACTTCCTGCGCCGGCAGGACGTTCTCGAGGGGTCCGAACGGCTGCGGATCGAGATCCGCGACAAGGACTCGGGGATGGTGCTGGGGGTGAAGAACCTGACCCCGGTCCTCGACTACGGCATCGACTACCTGCAGGGGCGGATCCTTCTGTCCCAGCCCCTGGCGTCGACGGCGGACGACAACCTGCTGGTGCAGAGCGGCTCCTTCAGCGGCCATCCCCTCTTCCTGGTGGCCCGCTACGAATTCACCCCCGGCTTCGAGGAGCTCGACACCCTCTCCACGGGGGGGCGGGTCCACCTCTGGCTCGGCGATTACGTCAAGGTCGGCGTGACCGCCAGCCGGGATGAGGAAGCGGGGAGCGAGAAGGCCCTCGACGCCGTGGACCTGACCCTGCGCAAGTCGGCGGAGTCGTGGATCAGGCTCGAGGCGGGGCGCAGCGAGGGGCCGGGCTCCCTCGAGACGACCTCTCTCGACGGGGGGTTCAATTTCGGCTCCTCCGATCTGCTGGAGGAAACGGACGTCAAGGCCTCGGCCACCCGGGCCGACCTCAGTCTCGGGTTCCGGGATCTCTTCGAGCAGGGACGGGGGCGGACCACCTTCTACCGCCAGGACCTCGAGGCGGGCTACTCGGCCCCGGGGCTGATCACCGACCGGGACACCACCCAGTACGGCGGCACCCTGACCCTCCCCCTCACCGATGCGCTGAGCGTGCGGGTCAAGGCCGACCGGCGCGAGGTGGACCAGGGGCTCGAGACGGAGGCCGGCGAGGTCGACATCGACTATCAGACCTCCGAGCACTGGACGGTGAGCTCGGGGGTGCGCCGGGACAGCCGCACGGACAACTCCGCCGAGGTTCCCCTCACCCAGGAGGAGGGGGAACGGACCGACGCGGTGGTCCGGCTGCTCTACGATTCCCGGGAGCGCTGGAGCGGCTACGGCTTCCTGCAGGAGACCCTCTCGACGACCGGCAACCGGGAGGAGAACATGCGGGTCGGGGTGGGGGGGAGCCTGCGGCTGACCGACCGGTTCAAGGTCAACGGCGAGGCCTCCGACGGCGACCTGGGGGTGGGGGGACGGCTCGGGACCGAGTATCTCTACTCCGACCGGACCAATCTCTACCTCAACTACGCCTACGAGAACGAGCGCTCGGACAACGGTCTGAGGGCCCGGAAGGGGAACCTGGTCTCCGGCTTCCGCACCCGCTACTCGGACAGCGCCAGCGTCTACCTCGAGGAGCGCTATACCCACGGCGACATCCCGACGGGGCTGGTCCATTCGACGGGGGTCGATCTCGCCCCCACCGACCGGCTCAACCTCGGCGTGAATCTCGCCCGGGGCACCCTCAAGGACCCCGAGACGGGGGCCTATCTGCGCAGGACGGCGGCGGGGGTCAGCGCCGGCTACGGGTTCGACCGGCTGAAAATCTCCAGCGCCCTGGAATACCGGATGGAGGACGCGGAGCAGCCCGATGCCAGCGTCACCCGGCGCACCACCTGGCTGCTGAAGAACAGCCTCAAGCTTCAGCTCTCCGAAGACTGGCGGCTCATCGGCAAACTCAATTACGCCCACAGCGAGAGTTCCCAGGGTGAGTTCTTCGACGGCAACTTCACCGAGGCGGTCATGGGGTATGCCTATCGACCCGTCGCCCATGACCGTCTCAACGCCCTGCTCAAGTACACCTATTTCTACAACGTGCCGGCGGTCGACCAGCTGGGCGCCTCCGGATCGGAGGCAGGCTTCATCCAGCGCAGCCACATCGGGGCCATCGACGTCATGTACGACCTGACGGAGCGCTGGACCCTGGGAGGCAAGTACGCCTACCGCCACGGCGAGGTAAGCCAGGAGAGGGTCGACCCGGAGTTCTTCGCCAGTCGGGCCCATCTCTATGTGCTGCGGGCCGACTGGCACTTCCTCCATCGCTGGGACGCCCTGGCCGAGGCCCGCATGCTCGACCTGCCCGACGCCCAGGACCGCCTCACCGGGGTGCTGGTGGGTCTCTACCGCCACCTGGGCAATCACATCAAGGCGGGGGTCGGCTACAACTTCAGCAAGTTCTCCGACGATCTGACCGACATGGACTACGACCACCAGGGTCTCTTCATCAACCTGATCGGGAAGATGTAGATCATGGGGAGCCAACAACATCGGCCACGGATGCACGGAGACACAGAGAGAAGAATCGGGGCAAGGCTCTCTCCGGCTCTTGAAAAGCATTTGAACACGGACCATCAAACTCGGGTGACTCTCATGGACAGACTGCCAAGGACCATCATGTTCGGGATCGCGACCTTCTTCCTGCTCAGCGCCCCCCTCCCGGCGCAGGAGGTTTCCCGGGAGCAGATCAAGGGGCTCGACGAGCAGGTGCAGGAAATCAAGGGGGACGTTCTCGCCATCGCCGCGGAGCTGAACCAGCTCGAAGAGAAGCTGCTCTATCCCGCCCATACCCAGGTCGCGATCTTCGTCTCCCTGGCCGCCGGGGAGGCCTTCCGCCTCGATTCCGTCGAGATCCTCCTGGACGGAAAGGCGGTCGCCCATCATCTCTACGCCTTCAAGGAGCTCGAAGCCCTGCAGAAGGGGGGGGTGCAGCGCATCTACACGGGCAACGTCCGCACCGGCGATCATGAGTTGCAGGTGACCCTCCTCGGCAAGACCAAGGGGGGGGGCGATCTGCGCAGAACGGAGAACTTCAGGATCGAGAAGGGGGTCGGCCCCAAGATCGTCGAGATCACCCTGGCCCAGCAGTCGATCATCCTCAAAGACGGGTAGTCCATGTCCAGGCTCCTCATCCCCATAGCATGCCTGCTCTTCGCCCTTCCTTCGGTGGCGGCCGGCGCCGCCGCGCCGAAGGAGCTGAAGGACCCCTACTTCGGGGAGGCCCTCTACCAGGCCTTTCAGGGGGAGTGGTTCGAGGCGATCGCCCGGCTCGACACGGAACTGGGGCAGTTCCACGGCCTCGACGAGCCGATGCTCGACTCCCTCTACAGCCACCTGGGCCAGGCCGAGTTTTCCGTGGGGGATTTCGAGCTCGCCTACCGGATGCATCATCGCGCCGGCCGGGCCATCACGGCGGTCATCGAGGGGAACGTCGAGGAGGCGGTGCGCAACGAGGCCATCTACCGCCTGGCGCGGATCTACTTCCAGAAATCCCAGCCTCAAAACGGACTGCACGCCCTGGAGCGGATCCGCGGCGCCATCCCCGAGAGTCTGCGGGAGGATCTCCCCTTTCTGCGGGCGCAGATCCTGCTGGCCAACGGCCGCTTCACCGAGGCGGCCCTCATTCTCAAGGAGCTCCAGGGGGCCAAGGGTCTGGAGGGCTTCGCCTCCTACAACCTCGGCATCGCCCTGCTCAGGGCCGGCAAGGTGCAGGAGGGGCGCCAGTACCTCGACCGCACGGGCCAGCTTCGCAGCGACAACCCCGTCACCCTGGCGATCCGGGACAAGTCGAACCTCGTTCTGGGGGACAAGCTGCTGGAGGAGGAGAATTTCGAGGGGGCCAAGGCCCTCCTCGACCGGGTGCGCCTTTCTGGCCCCTTCTCCAACCGGGCCCTGCTCGGCTCGGGATGGGCCGATGCCTCCCGGGAGGATTTCGAACGAGCCCTCGTCCCCTGGAGCATCCTGGCCGAGCGCGAGGTCACCGATTTCGCCGTGCAGGAGGCGATGCTCGCCGTCCCCTATGCCTATGGCAGGCTCGGGGTCTACGGCAAGGCGGCCCTGATGTACGGCAGGGCCCTGGAGGCCTTCGGCAGGGAGGTCGACAAGCTCGGCGCCTCGATCAAAAGCATCCGCGAAGGGGCCTTTCTGAGGGCCCTGGTGCGCGAAGAGCTCAAACAGGATGCCAACTGGGTCGTCAAGCTGCGGGAGCTGCCCGAGGCGCCCGAGACCTACTACCTGCTCGAGCTGATGGCCTCCCACGACTTCCAGGAGTCGCTGAAGAACTATCTCGACCTCGAAGAGCTGCGCGCCAGGCTGGAGGTCTGGGAGGAGGATCTCGCCGCCTTCGAGGAGATCATCGCCCGCCGCCGGGCCTATTTCCAGCCCCTGCTTCCGGAGATCGACCGGGAATTCCGGCGGCTCGATTCGCAAATGCGCCTGCGCCTGGAGCAGCGGGACCGGATCGAGCAGCGCCTCCAGGCCATGCTGGTGGCCCCGAGACCCGACTACCTGGCGACGGCGCAGGAGCGGATCCTCGGGGAGCGCATCGCGGCCCTGGAGCGGGCCCTCTCCGCCGGAGGCGCCCGGGTGCCCGGCGAGATCGCCGCCCGGATCAAACGGCTGCGGGGGGTTCTGGACTACAATCTCCGGACGGAATACGACCGGCGCCTGACGGAGGCCCACACCAACCTGCGGGAGCTCAACAGCTCCGTCGAGTTGCTGCAGAAGCAGTACGGTGCCTTCGTGCGGACCCGGCAGGCGGCCAATCAGAGCTACCTGGGCTACGACGACGTGATCCGCCGCCAGAGAATCCGGATCGGGGAGGCCCGGGCCCGGGTGAAGGAGCTGATGGCCCGCCAGGGGCACATGCTCGAAGTGATGGCCGTGAATGAACTGACCCGGCGGCGCGAGCGGCTCGAGGAGTTCCAGGTCAAGGCGCGTTTCGCCATGGCCGACAGCTACGACCGCGCCACCCGGGCCCAGGAAAAGACGGGGGAGGAGCCATGAACCGGTTCCGTCCTGTTCTCCTCGCCCTGCCCCTGATGCTCCTTGCCTGCTCGACGGCCGACAGGGGGGGGACGATCGCCCAGCTGCGCAACCGGCAGATCGAAATCAGAGAAGAGAAGCTCGAGGGGGGGCTCGAGAAGGCGATGGAGAGCTATCAGCGCTTTCTGAAGGAGACCCCCGACTCGGCCCTCTCCCCCGAGGCGATCCGCCGCCTGGCCGACCTGAAGGTCGAGAAGGAATACGGGCTGATCAGCGGCGGCGAAAAGCCGGCCAGCCGGCCGGCGGCCCTCCCCGCCCCGGAGCCCTCCTCCCGCCCGAAGGCGCCCCTGGCGGAGAAGGGGGCCGCGCCTCCCAAGGCTCGCGTGGAGTCGGAGAAGGAATGGGAAAAGAGGGCGACGGGGGTCGAGCCGCCCGTTGCCGCGGTCGCGGCCGCCGGGGAGGAGCCCCTCCCGGGCGCCGACGACCTGGAGAGGGCCGGGGCCCTGGAGGCCATCGAGCTCTACCGCAAGCTGCTCAACGACTACCCCCTCTACGAGCGCAACGACCAGGTGCTCTACCAGCTCTCCCGCGCCTACGAGGAGGTGGGGCGGATCGAGGAGGCGAGGGAGGTCATGAACCGGATGGCGCGGGACTATCCCACCTCCCGCTACATGGACGAGGTGCAGTTCCGGCGGGCCGAGTACTTCTTCACCCACCGGCGCTACCTCGACGCCGAAGACGCCTACAAGAGCATCGTGGAGATCGGGGTCGGCTCCTCCTATTTCCAGCTCGCCCTCTACAAGCTCGGCTGGACCTTCTACAAGCAGGAGCTCTACGAGGAGGCCCTGCACCAGTTCATCGCGCTGCTCGACTACAAGGTCTCCGTGGGATACGACTTCGCCCAGACCGAGGACGGGCTCGAGCGCAAGCGGATGGAGGACACCTTCCGCGTCATCAGCCTCGGCTTTTCAAGCATCGGCGGCGCCGACTCGGTGGTCGACTACTTCACCCGATACGGCAAGCGCAGCTACGAGGACGGCGTCTACAAAAACCTCGCCGAGTATTACTACGACAAGCGCCGCTACAACGACGCCACCGCCACCTACAACGCCTTCGTCGGCCGCAACCCCTTCCACCGGGTCTCCCCCCACTTTCACATGCGGGTGATCGAGATCAATATCGCGGGGGGCTTCCCCACCCTCGTCATCGACTCCAAGAAGGCCTTCGCCACCACCTACGGCCTGAAGGCCGAGTACTGGCGGTATTTCGAGCCGGGCGCCCGCCCCGAGGTTCTCGCCTTCCTGAAAACCAACCTCACCGACCTGGCGAATCATTACCACGCCCTCTACCAGGACCCCCGCAAGGCCAAGGAGAAGGCGGCGAGCTTCGCCGAGGCGCTTCACTGGTACCGGCAGTTCCTCCTCTCCTTCCCCCGGGAGACCGAATCGCCGGCCATCAACTACCAGCTGGCCGACCTGCTCCTCGAGAACCGCTCCTTCGCCGAAGCGGCCCTGGAGTACGAAAAGACGGCCTACCTCTATCCGCGCCACGAGAAGGCCTCCACGGCGGGCTACGCGGCGGTTTACGCCCACCGGGAGCACCTGGGCACCGTCACCCCGGCGAACCGGGACCCCGTCAAGCGGGAGGTCGTCCGCAGCTCCCTCAAGTTCGCCGAGACCTTCCCCGAGCATGAGAAGGCGGCCATCGTCCTGGGGGCCGCGGCCGACGATCTCTACGACATGAATGCCTACGAGCAGGCCCTCGCCGCCGCGCAGAAGCTCATCGGGGCCTTCCCCGGCGCCGAGGTGAACGTGCTGCGGGGCGCCTGGCTGATCGTCGCCCACTCCTGTTTCAAGCTCGAGCGCTACGGCGACGCCGAAGGGGCCTACGTCAAGGTGCTGGCCCTGCTTCCCGAAGGGGACAAGGGGCGCAAGGAGCTCGTCGACAATCTCGCCGCCTCGATCTACAAGCAGGGGGAGCAGGCGAGGGGGGTGGAGGATTACCGGGGGGCGGCCGATCACTTCCTGCGGGTGGGGGTGATGGCGCCGACCTCGAAATTCAGGCCGACGGCCGAATACGACGCCGCCGCGGCCCTGATCCAGCTCCAGGACTGGAAAAAGGCGGCCACCGTCCTCTCGGGGTTCCGCGGCAGCTTCCCCGGGCACGAGCTGCAACCCGAGGTGACCAAGAAGATCGCCCACGTCTACCGCCAGGATGGCCGGCTCTCGGAGGCGGCGAAGGAATATGAACGGATCGAGCGGGAATCGCAGGACAAGGAGGTCCGGCGGGAGGCCCTTCTGGTGGCGGCGGATCTCCACGAAGAGGCCGGGGACAGCGGCAGCGCCCTGGAGGTCTACCGCCGTTACGTGGGCTATTTCCCCCAGCCCCTGGAGCTCAACCTGGAGTCCCGGAATAAGATCGCCGACATTCTCAAGGCCCGGAATGACCGGGAGGCCTATCTCGCCGAACTGCGGCAGATCGTCGCCCTCGACGCCTCCGCGGGGAGCGGACGGACCGACCGGACCCGCTACCTGGCCGCCAGGGCCTCCCTGGTGCTCACCGAGCCGAGCTACGAGAAGTTCGCGGAGGTGAGGCTGGCCAAGCCCTTCGAGGTCAACCTGAAAAAGAAGAAGAGCCTGATGAAGACGGCGACGCAGGAGTTCGGCAAGCTCCTCGACTACGAAGTCGGGGAGGTCACCGCCGCGGCGACCTACTACCTGGCCGAGATCTATGCCCACTTCAGCAAGGCCCTGATGGATTCCGAGCGCCCCGACGGGCTCTCCCCCCTCGAGATGGAGCAGTACGAGCTGGCCATCGAGGAGCAGGCCTATCCCTTCGAGGAGAAGGCCATCGACGTCCACACCAGCAATCTCGAGCTGATCTCCCTGGGGGTCTACAACGTCTGGATCGACAAGAGCCTGGGGAAACTGGCCGGCTTCCTGCCGGCCCGGTACGACAAGCCGGAAGAGCCGAGCGAAGTTCTCGCTTCGCCGGCCTCCTACACCTTTGCCGTCGACCGGCCGGAGCCCCCGGCGCAGCCGGCGGCCCCGGAGGAGGTCTCGGCCGGGACAACCGTGGAGGATGAGCCCGCCCCGGCCGCTGAAATGCCCACGGAGGCAGACGCTCGGGACCTTCCGCCGGAAACCGCGGGGAAGTGAGGGGGGAAGGGATCGAGGGATGGGAGCCATGCAGAGCATGAAGAAAGAGCAGTGGCGGGGCAGGGGGAGACTCAGGGGCGCCGGGTTGGCGCTCCTGGCGGCGGCGCTGACGGTTTCGGCCGGATGTTCGGGGGGGGTCAAGGTCAAGCCGGACTCCGCCCGGGAGGGTGCGTCCGGGTCGAAGGGCTATGCCGTGACGCGGCTCTCCGACGGCCGGGACGGCTTCACCATCACCGAAACCGCGAGCCTCGATTCCGACGCGCGCAGGGATTTCGAGCGGGCCGTCGCCCTGATCAAGGAGGGGAGCCACGAGCGGGCCATCGAGCTTCTGGAGAAGGTCATCGAGGGGGCCCCGGGGGTTGCGGCCCCCCATGTCAACGCGGCCCTGGCCTACGGGCGCAGCGACAGGAGGGAGAAGGCCGAAGGGCATCTGAAGACGGCCCTGGAGCTGGTGCCCGGGCACCCGGTGGCGAGCAATGAATACGGCCTGCTCCTTCGGAAGGGGGGGCGCTTCGAGGAGGCCCGGGAGGTCTTCGAGGCGTCGCTCAAGAGGTTCCCCGAGTATCTCCCGGTGCGCAGGAATCTGGGGATCCTCTGTGACCTCTACCTCAACGACCCGGCCTGCGCCCTGGAGCAGTACGGGCTCTACAGCCGGGCCCTGCCCGGGGACGATCAGGTCAAAATCTGGATCGCAGACCTGCGAATCCGGATCGGAAGCCAGCAGTGAAGCCGGGTCGCCCGGCTGTGGCCGATCGGTCGGATCGGCCGCAGTTAAGACACAGGCAAGGAGGACCAATGATGAAAAACTTGTTTTTCGCCCTCTGTCTCACCCTGCTGACGGCCTCTCCGGCCCTGGCCGCGGCCAAGGAGAAGGGGTCGGAGCCCAAGGAGCTCACGGGGATGTCGATCGTCGGCAACGACGAGGCCCCGAAATCCCTCTATATCGTTCCCTGGAAAAGCTCCGAGATCGGAGTGGAAACCAGTCTGAACATGATGTTGAACGAAGGCGACGTTCCCGTGGACCGGGACGTCTTCATCCGGCAGCTCGATTTCTACGAAATCAGCACAACGAACAGCTCTGGGAGGACAAAGTAATGGGATACATCTATTCGATGGTGGCGTTTTTTCAGAAGGGGGGGCTCTTCATGTACCCCATTCTGATCGTGTTCGCGGTGGGGATGGCGATCTCCTTCGAACGCTGGATCCAGCTCAGCCGCACCAGGAATCTGAACCGCAAGATGTGGACTCTGCTCCATCCGGTGCTGGTCGAGGGGGATTTCGACAAGGCGCGGGAGATGGTCGGCGACGACAAGTCGACCATCGCGCAGATGCTGGGGATGGGCCTGGCGCGCCAGGGGGCGGTCCGGCGCCGGGAGGATATCGAGATCGCCATGGAAGAGAGCATGATGGAGATCATCCCGCAGCTTGAAAAGAGAACCCATTACGTGGCGCTGCTCTCCAACATCGCCACCCTGCTCGGGCTGCTCGGGACCATCCTGGGGCTGATCGAGGCCTTCACCGCCGTCGCCAACGCCAACCCCGCCGAAAAGGCCGACCTGCTCTCGGCCAGCATCTCCGTCGCCATGAACACCACGGCCTTCGGTCTGATCGCGGCGATTCCCCTGCTGATCTTCCACGCCAAGCTGACCTCGACCACGGGTCAGATCGTCGACAGCCTGGAGATGGCGTCGGTCAAGGCGCTCAACATCATCTCCAACACCGCCAAGCGCCAGTTCGAGACGAGCTGATCATGGCCAGGCGACGGAAAAAGCGGGGGAAGGAAACGCCCGAACTCGACATCACCACCTTTTTGAACCTGATGGTGGTGCTCATCCCCTTCCTGCTCGTCAGCGCCGTCTTCTCCCGGGTGACGATCATGGAGCTGAGCGTGCCGACCAGCGCGGCGGAGGGGGGGGTGGTCAAGCCGACCTTCAGCCTGGAGGTGATCGTCCGCGACCTGGGGTTCGAGCTCGGGGACGGTTCGAGGGTCTTCGCCGCGATCCCCAAGAAGGGGGAGGAGTACGACATGGAGAAGCTCTCCAAAATGCTCACCGGCCTCAAGGCCCAGTACCCGGAGAAGGAAGACGCCACGGTCCTCATGGAGCCGAACATCCGGTACGACTACCTGATCCAGATCATGGATGCCGTCCGCGGAGCTGACGTGCGGGTCGAGGGAACCGAAGAGGTGCGGAAAATAGTCCTCTTCCCGAGCATATCCATTGGAGACGCGCCATGAGCAACCGACGCATCAAGCGGATGGAGCGCAACCGGAAAAAGACACCGGGGCTCAACCTGACGTCGCTGATGGATGTCTTCACCATCCTGGTCTTTTTCCTCCTCTTCAACTCCTCCTCCAGCGAAGTCGTCGAGGCGCCCAAGCAGATCAAGCTCCCCGACTCCGTGGTCGAGGCCAAGCCGAGGGAAACGGTGGTCATCATGGTCAGCCCCGAAACGGTGCTGGTCCAGGGGGAGGTCGTCTCCGGAACTCCCGATCTGATCGCTTCGAAGGAGGAGACGGTGCCGGCGATCCGGGAGCGTCTCAGGGAGCTGGAGCGCAACATCATCGGCCTCAGCACCCGGGGAGTGGTCGACAGCAAGGAGGTCACCATCCTGGCGGACAGGACGATCCCCTTCAGCGTCCTCAAAAAGATCATGTCGACCTGCACCGGAGCCGGATACGGGAAGATTTCCCTCGCGGTCATCCAGAAGGCCTCCAAGGGTTAGAGTGATATCGTGACTAGGTCCCTGTTGGAAGAAGAGTTGGAGATACTGAAGGCGCAGATCGAGCAGACCCGCGCAAAAAGCGAGGGGCTCGAGGCCGAACTGCGTGCCGTCGAGGGCGAGCTTGCGGCGTTTTCCGGAGACAGAGAGCGCTTCGACGCCCTGCGGAGGGTCTGCGACGCCCTCGAGCGGCTGGAGGAGCTGGACGCCGGTGAGCTCTTCTGGGAGGGGGCGCCCAAGGTGGGAGACACCGCCGCCCATATCCAGGGGCTGCGGGAGCGGATCGTCCTGTTCGAGGGGGAGATCCAGGGCCGGGAGGAGACCAAAAAGGCTCTCAAGGGGCAGATTCAGAATTGCCTCTACGACCTGGACGACCTGCAGGAAGAGGTCCGCCAGGCCTACGCCCGGGAAGAGCGCCGTCAGGAGGAGTTCGTCCTGGAGCGGGAGGTTTCGGATCTTCCCTACCGCAGGATGGTCATGCCCTGGTCCAAGGAGGGGGAGGACGAGAAGCGCTTCCGCCGCGCCATCCTCGTCGCCCTGCTTCTGAGCATCGTCTTTGGCTACGGCACCGCCATCTGGCAGCTGCCGGCCCCCGATCCTTCCGTGGTGATCGAGATTCCGGAGCGGCTCGTCACCCTGGTCAAGAAGGAGCCCCCCAAGCCCGAGCCTCCCCCGGAGCGACCCAAGGAGGAGAAAAAGCCCGACGCCGAGCAGGAGAAGGCCAAGGAGGCGGTGGCGAAGGA
>JBFHXN010000011.1:0-15799 GCA_041598955.1 Desulfuromonadales bacterium
ATGGCCTTTCACAAGCCGACTCTCCCCGATCGCGAAGACTATGTCTTCGATCTCATCGACGAGGTTCTGGGACAGGGGCGGACCTCCCGGCTCTACCGCTCCCTGGTCGTGGAGAGACAACTCGCCACGGCTGTTTCGACCTACTCGGCTCCCGGGTCCCGCTACCCCAACCTCTACGTCATCTCCGCCGTCCCGCGCCATCCCCACACGACGGGCGAGGTGGAGGCTGCCATCACGGCGGAGCTCGAGCGCCTCGGGAGGGATCCGGTGACGGAGGCGGAGCTCATTAAGGCCCGCAATCGACTGCGGACCGACCGGCTGCGATACCTCAAGGGGAACGGTGGGCTGGCCCGGATGCTGACCCACTACCAGTCCGTCGCCGGAGACTGGCGCTACCTCGTGACCTACGACCAGGCAGTCGCTTCGATCGATGCCGAGGAGATCATGATGGTTGCCCGTCGGTATTTCGTCCCCTCCAACCGGACGGTGGCCGTTCTCAGGCGAAACGGAGGGGCACGATGAGACCTATGGCCCTCTCCGGGTGGCTTCTGCCCCTTCTGCTCATCGGGTGTACCCTTTCCCCCCCTTCGCCCCGTCCCGACCAACTGAGCTTTCCGCCTCTGGTTTTCGATCTCCCCCATGTCGAGAAGCTGGAGCTTCCCAACGGCATCCGCCTCTACCTCAAGGAGGACCGGGAATTGCCCCTGGTGGAGGTCACTGCGCTGGTGGGCGTCGGGGCCATCGGAGATCCGCTTGAGAAGACGGGGCTGACGGGCCTATTCGCCGAGACCCTGCGCACCGGAGGCGCAGGGGACCTCTCCCCCGAGGCCCTGGATGAGACCCTGGAGATGCTGGCCGCCGAGCTCTCCGTCGCCGGGGACACCTATGCAACGAGCCTCGAGCTCTCTCTGCGCTCGGAAGACCTTGAGACGGGGCTGGGGGTGCTCTCGGATCTGCTGCTCCGCCCCCGGTTCTCCCCCGAGCGGCTCGATCTCGCCCGGCGCCGCGCCAAAGAGGCGGTCCGCAGGCAAAACGACGACCCCGGTGAGATTGCGGGGCGCACCCTCCGTCGTGCGGTCTATGGTGACCACCCCCTGGGGCGCACCCCCACCGAGGAGACCCTGAACGCCGTTGGCAGGGATGACCTGCTGGAGAGGCACCGGCGACATTTCCATCCCGAAAACCTCCGGCTGGCGGTCTCCGGGGATTTCGACCGGGCTCTCCTTCTGTCGGTTCTGGAGAAGCTCTTCGGAGATTGGGAGCAGGGAAAGGGAGTTTCCCAAGAGATTCCCGCCCTGACAGCCGAGTTTAGGCCCTCCGTTCTGGTCGCTTCCAAGGAAATCCCCCAGACGACCATTTTGATGGGGCACCTCGGCATCGACAAGGAGTCCCCCGATCTCTATGCGACAAGGGTCATGAACTTCATCCTGGGAGGGGGAGGATTCAATTCCCGTCTGATGCGGGAGGTGCGCTCCGATCGCGGCCTGGCCTACTCGGTCTATTCCTACTACCAGGTGGGCCGGCGTCTGCCGGGGCTCTTTGTGGCGGGTTGCGAGACCAAAAGCTCCTCCACCCTGGAGGCGGCCGGGCTGATGCGCCAGATCATGACGGGGATGAGGGAGAGGGTCGTGGACCCGGCTGAGCTCGCCCTGGCCAAGGAGAGCCTCATCAATTCTTTCGTCTTCAGCTTCACCGACAGCCATGCCGTTGTGACCCAGACCATGACCCTCGATTTCTACGGTTACCCCGATGGCTACCTGGAGAGTTATCGGGACCGTCTTGCCGCGGTCGAGGCCGAGGACGTCCTGGCCGCCGCCCGCCGGCACCTGCGCCCCGAGGAGCTGGCCGTGATTCTGGTGGGAGACGACAAGGCCTTCGACGCTCCGCCCGGGAAGTTGGGGCTGCCGATGGAGAGTATCCCCCTGGGGAGATAGAAATCCCTTTAGGGGGGGGCGAGGACTTCATCCGGGCTTGCGGTGCCATTGAAAACTTCCGTCGATATGCTCTAATTAAGGTGTGGCGCCCACTTCGGCGCCCGAATCCCAGGAGGGAACATGCCGCACGATACCCTTTTGCTGGTTATCACTCTGGTTCTGGTGCTCATCGCGCTTTTTCTGATACCGACCCTGATCCAGGTCAAAAATACGGCCCAGCGGGCCGAGGAGTTCATGCGGGAGGCCCAAAGGGACCTGCTTCCCCTGATGCAGGATCTCCGCCAGGCCTCGGCGCGGCTGAACAAGCTCTCCGCGGAGGCCGAGGAGGGTCTCTCCCAGGCAGAGCCCTTCTTCCAGTCCCTGGGGGACGTCGGGTCGGCCATCCACCGGGTGTCCGGCTTCCTGCGCGGGGACTTCGGCCAGGTCATGGGCAACGCCATCGGTCTTTGGCTGGGGATCAGGGCCGCCAGCAAATCGATGCTCAAGGAATTCAAACCCCGAAAAGGAGGTCAGTGAACATGGCAGACGAGTGCAGGTACAATGGTGGTGGTTCGACCTTTCTCTCCTTCATCATGGGCGCCGCCATCGGCGGCGGCCTGGCGCTGCTCTTCGCGCCCCGCTCCGGCGAGGAGACCCGCAACCGGATCCGCGAATATGGCGACGACGTCCGGGAACGTGTCCAGACAATCATCGACGAGGCTGAGCAGCGCATCCGGGAGACCGTCGAAGAGGGGCGGGAAACCCTGATGGAGAAAAAAGAGGTGCTCACCTCGGTGGTGGATTCCGGCAAGAAGGTCGTGGAGGCCGGCAAGAAGGCATATGATGCCGAGGTGTCGAAACAGACCAAGAAGCCGGCCTGATCGGCCGGTCTGAAGGGGAAAAGGCCCACATCAGTGGGCCTTTTCTTTAGGCGCTGCGGGAAGAGGAGAGATCCGCCTTCTCGTCTCTCTTTCCTTCAACGTTCGTTCGGGGACCAGCTTCCTCTCTCCGGAAGCCGGCCTCAAAAGGATTAGCCCATGGCGGAAAAAGAGGATCTCTGGAAGAGGATCAGGGCCTTTCTGCATCAGGATCTCTGGGAACTGGAGATCTCCGAGCGCTCCAGGGTGAGGCTTTTTCTGGTGCGCCAGGTGCAGGTCGCCGTCGTTGTCTGGAGGGACTTCTTCAACGACCACTGCCTTCTGCGCGCCTCGGCCCTCACCTACACGACCCTGCTGGCCATCGTGCCGCTGCTGGCCCTGATGTTCTCCGTCCTCAAGGGGCTCGGGGTGCAGAACACCCTGCAGCCGATCATTCTCGACCAGATCGCCATCGGCTCCGAGCAGGTCGTCACCGCCATCGTCGAATACATCAACAACACCAACGTCGGTCGGCTGGGAACCGTCGGCCTGATCGCCCTGGTGGTGACGGTGATCGCCCTTCTCTCCAACATCGAGGAGTCCTTCAATTCGGTCTGGGGGGTCCGCGAAACCCGCTCCATCTTCCGCAGGTTTTCCGACTACTCCTCGGTGGTGCTGCTCGGCCCTCTATTTCTTCTTGCCGCCATCTCCATGACCACAACGCTGGAGAACCAGGCCTTCGTTCTTCGGCTGATGGAGATGACCTATGTCGGTGAATTGATCTACTTTCTCTTCAAGGTGCTTCCCTTTCTCGCCATGTGGGTGGCCTTCACCTTCCTCTATCTCTTCATGCCCAACATCAAGGTGGAGGTGCGGGCTGCGGTGCTCGGGGGGATCTTCGGAGGGACCCTCTGGCAGCTCGCCCAGTTCGGCTACATCAACTTCCAGGTGGGGGTGGCCCGGTACAACGCCATTTACGGGACCATGGCCGCCCTGCCCATCTTCATGGTCTGGCTCTATCTCTCCTGGCTCATCGTGCTGCTGGGGCTGGAGGTGACCTACGCCATCCAGAACCTGCGCACCATCCGCCGGGAAATCAGGGGGGGGAACATCAACTTTGCCAGCCGCGAACTGGCCGCCCTGACGGTGCTGCTGCTGGTTTCCGAGGTCTTCTATCGGGGGGAGAAGCCCTGGGACATGGAAAAGATTTCCGAATCCCTGCAGCTCCCCTCCCGCCTGGCCCGCAGCATTCTCAACGAAATGGTCAGGCTCGGCTATCTCGCCGAGGTTCGGGATGGGGAGAACAACGGGTCGGCCTACCAGCCCGCCCGGGCCCCTGAGGGGGTCGTCGTCTACGAGGTGATCCGGGCTCTGAGGGAGAGCGGGATCAGTTTCACACAGCGGGGCAATTCCCCCGAATGGAAGGTGATTCGGGATCTCGAGACAAAACTGAGAGAAGCGGGAGAGACGGCCCTGCAGGGAGTGACCCTTCGCGACCTGGCCCTGGCCATGGCCGAAAGGAAAGAGAAGGAGGGGGAGAAAAAGGGGGACGGGAAGGGAGCCCCGCCCAAGGGGGAAGAGGGCTAGTAGGTTTCGAGGGAGAAACGGCCGTTCTCCCATCTGGCATAGGAAAACTGTTCGACCCAATCTCCCAGTGCGACGAGGGTCCGGCCTTCCCGCTCCTCGAAGAGCGGCAGGTGGAAGTGCCCGGTGACCACGGCATCGTACCCTTGAGAAAAACAGCGCTTTCCGTAATCCCGCAGCATCTTTTCAGCCCAGGCCGTCCTCTCGGGGCCGGCATGTTTCTTCTGGCTCTGCCGTCCGGCCCACCGGGCGATCCCCCAGGCCCAGTCGGGGGGCACAAGCCGTCCGAACCCCCGCAACATCCGACTGCGCAAAACCTTGCGCAGCATCTTGTATCCCTGGTCGCCGGGGTGGATCAGGTCCCCGTGCACCACCAGCACCCTCTTCCCATCGATTGCCACGTCCCCTCCGTCGGGGAGAATCCGACATCCGAGGGTTTTCTCGAAGTAGGGCCCCAGGTGGAAGTCGTGGTTCCCCTCCACGTAGACGATCCCGGTGCCGCTCTCCCTGAGTCTGCGCAGAGCCTCCAGCACGGGGACGTAGGGGGCGAAGACCACGTGGCGGTAGCCGATCCAGAACTCGAAGAGATCCCCCAGGATGTAGAGGGTGCGGGTCTGCCCCCGCAGTCCTTCGAGAAAACCGAGGAGGCGGCGGTAGTTGTTGTCGGAGGGATGGAGCAGGTGGGCGTCGGCCAGGAAGATGTCGCTCATGGGAGGCCACTCTAGCCGGGGATGTGCGGCTAAGTCAAGAAAGGGGTTTGCCCGCGGGGGGAAGCGACTCGCCGAGGTAGCCCGCGAAGAGATAGCGCAGGGAGTCGAGGGATTCCTCGATGGCCATGGGCAGGGTCATGGCGAACATATCGAGCAGAACCAGGGCGTTCACGGCGGCATCGTTGCGGCTGGCGGCCCGGAGGCGCTCGGCGATGGACAGGTTCACCTCCCGCACCTCCCGGTAGATCTGCATCAGCCCTTCGAGGGCCAGATCGGGCTCTCCTCCGGCGCGGTACTTGAAATACTGGGCCAGCAGGTACATGGAGCTGGCCCGGTAGAGAGTCTCTTCCCGGGTGGCCAGGGGGAGGTGGAAGCGGGCCATGGGTCGGAAGAAGGCGGTCTGGGGGCAGCCGCTGGTCGCCATCAGAAGCCCCATCAGGGAGCTGATCCCGTTTTCCACGGTGGTCTCCTGGGTGACGAGCCGCTCGGCTGTTTCCACCTCGACGCGCAGGGCCTGGTAGGAGACCATCCGGGAAAAGGGGCCGACCACCATGACCAGGCTTGCGGCCAGGGGGCAGGCCCCCCGGGAGCCGGGTGGGATGGGGCACCCCGTGCAGCGGTGGAACTCGGGACGGGTCCAGTCGGGCAGAGAACCCTGTGGAGGGTTCAACAGCTCAAGGGTTCTGGGGTCGAGCCGAAGGGAGATGACTTCCCGCAGGCCGTCCGGGGTCAGGAAACGGTACTCGATCTGAAGCGGTTTCATGTCCCTCCTGGAGACGTCCTGCAGGTCTTTTTTTTGCACGGGGATCAGTTTCTCTGACGCCCGGTTTGATTCGGTGACTCCTCCCCGGGGAGGTCCGCAGGCCAGGAAAAATCGGGGTCGTGGAAGGCCTTGAACCCGAAGAAGGCCACGGTGGCCATGCCCCAGGCCAGCCCCGCGATCACCCCGGCGTCAAGGATTCCGCGCCAGGGCTGGGAAAGCTGCCGGGCCAGAAGGACCAGCAGGAGAATACCCAGCGTCAACAGAAATGCCGCCTTCCGGCGGCGGGGCGTTGCATGGATGAACCCGAGGCAGAAAAGGGGTGCGAGCATCAGGTGCGTGCCCCGGGGATGTCCGGCCAGGAACCGGGCCCTGGCCGCCACCCGAGGGGAGAAGGCGCGCTGGAATCCCCGGTACCCTTCCGCGTAGGCCATTCCCATCACGGAACTGACAAGGAGAAGGGCCTGGGCACCTGAAAGGCTTCCTCGGATCACTTCTTCAGCAGCCGGGATGAGACGCCATATGGCAGTTCCGAGCAGCAGTTCGATGCCGGTCAGTCCCCAGAGGGCTCCCGTCAGACCGGCGACGGTGAATTTCATGGCGGCTCCGGTTCCTCGACCAGGGGCTCTGCTGAATCCCAAGACACGGCGCCGATTGTACCTGAACTGCCGAAGGGGGGCAATCTCTTTGGGGGTGAACCGGTGGTCCTGGTCTCAGAACCGGTAGCTCAGCTCAGCCATATGCATGTTCAGCCCGGGGTTGGTCGAGTCGAGGTGTGCGTTGCTGAGGTGGTGAAAGCGGTAGCCCAGGGAGACGGGCCCGGCAATGCGGGCGGCAATGCCCGCGTGGCTCATGAAATGAATGTTTCCCCCCAGGTCCTCGTCGCCGTAATGGTCCTCGCTCAGGAAGGTGGCGCTGATGCCGACATCGAAGAGAAACCGCCCTCGGGCCCAGTCGAAGGCCAGGGTGGGGCCGACGGACCCGGTGAAGCCCGTATCTCCGGCGGCACGCAACGCTCCGGCGGAGACGTCTAGGCGGGTTCCCAGGAGCCAGTTCTCCGACAGGGATTTTTTCCAGGGAAGCCCGAGGGTCATATAGACGTCATATTGCTCGAAGTTTTCATCATTGCGGCCGTCGGAGACGCCTCCCCTCAGGCCTATGGAATTCCCCAGGCGCTCGGCGCAGTCGGCCGTGGAGGGGGGGGTGGCAGTGAGCGCAAGCAATAGCAGGGTCGGAAACCAGAGAGAATTTTGTTGCATGACAGTCCTCCTCGGCAGGGTTCATGGGCGGGGCCCTATTTGATGGGATGTTCGGTGCTCTTCAGATGCTGCATAGGGTTTCAGGGTCAGGAGCCCTTCAGTGTATGGGCAGGGAACATAGTCTACGGTATTTGCTTGTGAATACAACCGGGAGAATGGCCTTTCTGGCGGGATGGGAAGGATGGGCGGGGGGAGAAATCCACGGTTGGCAAGGGAGGGGAATTCTGCTAGTTTGGCAACGCCGCCGACCAGGGTGAAAGTGTGCCGGCGGAAAGATATGGATTGGAGACCCGGAATCGAACCGGGAGCACGGAAAAAGCGAATGTGGTTCCCCGGTGGAAGGAGACTGTTCATGAGAGGCATCCCGACTCTGGTTGTTGCTGCGGTGCTGGCTCTCTCCGGCTGCATCTTCGTGAAAGTCCCCCTTGTTCCCGAGATCTCGGGGGTCGAGGAGCGTACGGTGGAGGGGAGCGGACGGGCGAAGATCGTCGTGACGGAGATCTCGGGACTGCTGGCGCTCTCATCCTTCTCCCTGACCGGCATGGGAAAAGCCCCCCCCGTCGTTCCGCGCCTTCGCGAAGACCTCGAGGCCGCAATGGCCGACCCCCGGGTGGTCGGACTGGTGGTGCGGATCGACAGCTCCGGTGGTTCGGTCACCGCCAGCGACATCCTCTATCACGAACTCAAGACCTTCGCAGCCCGCAAGGGGGTCCCGGTGGTCGCATGCGTCATGGACCGGGCCTTTTCCGGTGGATACTACGCAGCTCTCGCCGCCGACGAAATCTGGGCCCATCCCACTTCCGCCGTCGGTGGGGTGGGGGTGATCTCTTTCAAGCTCGACCTCTCGGGTCTTCTGGGCAAATGGGGGGTGGAGGTGGAGACGGTCAAAAGTGGAGAGTGGAAGGACTTCTGGTCCCCTCTGCGTCCCAGTCGCCCAGAGGAGCGGGAGGTCATGCAGTGGATCACCGATCGCCTCCACAGCCGCTTTCTCGACCTGGTACGGGAGAGCCGCCCCGTGGAGCCACAGGCCCTCGAACTGGTTTCCCGGGGAGGGGTCTTCGACGCGAAGCAGGCCCTTGAAATGAAGCTCATCGACCGGATCGGATACCTCGAGGAGGCTGTGGATCGGGTACGGGAGCTCGCCGGGGTTTCCGAGGCCCGGGTGATACTCTACCGCCGCCCAGGAAGCTACGGGGCAAACATCTATGCGGCCCAGCCTCCTCTTCTGCAAGGCCTCTCCCTGGCCGAACAGGGATTCACCGAGGCGCTGACCCCCGCCTTCGGATACCTCTTCCTCCCCTGAGACACCGGATGGACGCTCTCTCACCGCCCAATCTTTCCCAGCGCCTGCGCACCGGCTTGGACGGCGGCCTGCGCACCGCCTGGAAGTTGAGCATCTTCATTGTGCCCCTCTACCTCGCCGTCGACTTTCTCAAGTGGACCGGGTGGATGGACCGCCTGGGTGAGCTCTTTTCCCCGGTCATGGGGGTTTTCGGCCTTCCCGGCGAGGCGGCCCTGGCCTTCGTGGCCGCATTTTTTCTCAACCTCTATGCGGCCCTTGCCATCTTGGTTCCCCTGGAGCTCGATTCCTTTCAGGTGACCCAGTGCGGGCTGATGATGGGGATCGCCCACAACCTGCTGCTGGAGGGTGGGGTGTTGGCAGGGACGGGCACCCGAGGGGGGCTTCTGACCCTCTGCCGGCTGCTTCTGGCCGCCGCGGCGGGGCTTCTCTGGCGGGGCCTCCATCATCTGGGGGGGAGCTGATGGAGGCGGTGTTCCTCTCCTTGCTCGGCGCGGGGAAGCTTGTCCTCAAGCTCTTCCTGATCGTGGTGCCGCTGGTCACACTGTTCGAGGTTCTGCGCCACGTTCCCCTGCTGCGCCGGGTCGGTGCGGGTTTCGATCCGCTGATGCGGGCTCTGGGACTGAGCCGGGGGGCGGCGGTTCCCCTTTTCACGGGGATATTCCTCGGCATCGCCTACGGGGCCGGAATCATCATCCAGGTGGCGCGGGAAAGGAATCTGGGCCGTCGGGAGCTTTTCCTCCTCGGTCTCTTTCTCGCCACCTGTCATGCGGTGGTGGAGGACACCCTCATCTTCGTCGTCATCGGGGGCAACGGGTGGGTCATGCTCGGCCTGCGACTGGCTCTGGCGATAGCTTTGGTGGCCCTTCTGGCCAGGGTCTGGAAGGGGAGCGTGCCGTCGGGCGGGGAGCCGGTGCCATGAAGAGCCTGCTGGCGATGATCCAGGGTCTTCTCGGGGCGCTGCTGATGGCCATGGGGGGAGGGCTTTTCCGTGCGGGCTGGGACGATTTCCACTCGGAAAGCGGACGGATGCTGAGGCAGTTGACCCAAGCCCTCGACATGTCCGTCCCCTTTTACGACCTTCCCGGGATGAAGGCGATGCTGGGAGGGGGCTTCGCCATGCTGGCGGCACTCGTTCTGGTAGCCCTGGTGCTAGGTGGGGAGTGACGCCGGGCGCCTCGGCAATATACAGCGATCTCGTCTTTCTGGTATAGTTCCAGCCTCCCGGCCCTTTTCGGGGCATTGGGAGCGCTTTTAGATGCAGTCGATTCGGAGCGGCAATGGATAACGAAAACGAATTCGAAGAGCTCCTCGAAGACGATTACCAGGAGAGCCTGGAGATGGCCCAGCTCGCTCTCGACAGGGGGGAGAGCCAGACCGCCCTCGACCTCGCCGAGGAGTGTCTGGAGATGCATCCCCTGGATGTGGAAGCCCTGAATATCTGCGCCGTCTCGGCCACCAACCTCGGCGACGGGGACAAGGCACTGGCCCTGTTCCAGAAGGCCCTGCGGATCGATCCGAAAAACGGGGCCCTCCATCACAACTTCGCGGTTCTGCTCGAACAGTTGGGGGACTACCCGGCCGCAATCGTCCACCTGCAAAGGGCCCTGGAGCTGCAACCCGATTTTCCCGAGGCTTACATCAACCTCGGCAATGCCCTCGACGAGCTGGGACGGACAGAAGAGGCGCTGGGGATGTACCGCGAGGCCCTTCACCGAATGCCCGATTCGGCCGATGCCCACTACAATCTCGGCTACGCCCTCAACCGCCTGGGGCGCTTCGCCGAGGCTCTGGAGAGTTTCGCCGAGGCCCTGGATGCCAATCCCGAGGACGCCGCCAGTCTCAATGGCAGCGGATTTGCCCTGGCCGGACTGGGGCGGCACAAGGAGGCCCTGGGTTATTACGACAGGGCCATCGCCCTCGAGCCGGAAAATGCCAATTACCTTTTCAACAGGGGGCTGCTCCACTACCGGACGGAACGGGTCGAGGAGGCCCGTCCCGATCTGGAGGCCGCGGTTCGCCTCGACCCCGAGTTTTTCGAAGCCCACATCGAACTGGCCAGCCTTTGCATCGAAACGGGGAACTTCGAAGAGGCCCTCGATTTCGTCGAGCGGGCCGAAGGCCTCGACGGGACAAGCCCCGATCCTCCCTTCTATCATGCGGTTCTCCTGGAGCGGCAGGGGAGGCTCGAAGAGGCTCTCGCCCTTCTGGAGGAGAGCCTGAGGCGCGACCCCGATTCGGCTCAGACCCTCAACAACAAGGGAAACGTGCTGATGGACCTGGAGCGGCTCGATGAAGCCCTGGCCTGCTTCGACACCATCATCGGGCGGGGGGGGGAATACCCCCTGGCCCATTACAACCGGGCCTGCGTTTTCGCCCTGCGGGGGGACGGGGCCGAGTCCGTGCGCTCCCTCAAGGCCGCCGGGGACCTCGACCCCGAAATGCTCAAGGAGGCGATCACCGATCCCGATTTTGACCCCATTCGCCGAGATCCTGCGTTTGTGGGCCTGACGGGAGGCCGGGGCAGATCGAAGAGTAAGGGATGAGCGAAGTTCGAATTCCCGTCCGTGGCATGAAGTGCGGGAAATGCGTGGCGAAGCTCCACGCTGCCCTGACAGCGGTCGACGGAGTCCGGAAGGCGGACATTTCCCTGGAAGAGGGGCTGGCGGAGCTGACCTTTGATTCCGAAAGGGTCGATCCCTCCGACCTCGAAGGAGCGATCCGGGATGCGGGCTTTTCCGTGGGGCCCCTCGGGGAAGAGCTCCCAGTGGCACAGGGTGAGAGCCGGGAAAGGGTTCTCCAGTCACAAAAGGAAACCCTGTCCCTGGTGGGGATGACCTGCGCCAACTGCGCCCGGACCATCGAAAAGGGGGTAGGGGGCATGCCCGGGGTGAGCCGTGCCTCCGTCAACTTCGCCGCCGAAAAGCTCTCGGTGGAATTTGACGGGACACGATTGACCCTGGAGGAGATCGCCCGCAAGGTCGAGGACCTGGGGTACCGGACCGGCGGGACGCAGGCAAACGGAGATGACGCGGGCCGGGAGTTGAGGTGGGTCGTTTTCTCGGCCCTGCTCTCCTCTCCCGTCATGCTCCTCATGATCCTCCCAGCCCCTCCCGCCCTGACCCTCTACGGCAGCTTCCTTCTCGCCACCCTGTTGCAGTTCAGCGCCGGGCTCACCTTCTACCGGGGCGCCTGGAAGTCCCTGAGGAACCGCTCGGCCAACATGGACGTGCTGGTGGCCATGGGGATCAGCGCCGCCTGGGGCTATTCGGTGCTGGCCGCCTTCGACCTCTTCGGTGTGAGCGGTCACGTCTTCTTCGAGACGAGCGCCATGCTCATCACATTCATCCGCTTCGGCAAATGGCTCGAGGCCCGGGCCAAGGGAAAGGCCGGCGAGGCTCTCCGAAAACTCCTTCAGCTTCAGGCCGACCGTGCTCTTTTGCTTGTGGATGGGGAGGAGAAAGAGGTTCCGGCCAGCCGCGTGAAGGTCGGCGACCTTCTGGTCGTCCGGCCCGGGGAGAAGGTTCCCGTCGACGGAGAGGTGGTGAAGGGGGAGTCGGCCGTCGATGAATCGATGGTGACCGGCGAATCGGTTCCCGTCGACAAGGAACCGGGCAGCGCCGTGACCGGCGCCACCCTCAACCAGAGTGGACGGCTCATCATCCGGGCCACCCGGGTCGGCGAGGAGACGGTCCTCTCCCAGATCGTCCGGATGGTGGAGGAGGCGCAGGGGGACAAGGCTCCCATCCAGCGCCTTGCGGATGCCGTCTCCAATATCTTCGTCCCGGCGGTGGTGGCCGTCTCCCTGGCGACCTTTCTGGTCTGGCGTTTTGCGGGGGGGGCCGAGTTCCTCTTCGCCTTCAAGATGTCCATCGCCGTCCTGGTCATCGCCTGCCCCTGCGCCCTGGGGTTGGCGACCCCCACGGCCATCATGGTCGGCAGTTCCGTGGGGCTGGCCGCTGGCATCCTCTTCAAGCGCGCATCGGTCCTGGAGAAAATCGCCAAGCTCGACGTTCTGCTCCTCGACAAGACCGGCACCCTGACCAGGGGAGAATTCGCGGTCACCGACCTCGTCCCTGCCGCCGGTGTGGATCAGGAGCGGTTGCTGCGCTCGGCCGGAGCGGCCGAGGCGGCCAGCAGCCATCCCCTGGCCAGGGCGGTGGTGCGCCATGCCCGGGAAAAAGGGGTGGAACTCCCCGAAGTCTCCTCGGTTCAGGAAGTGGGAGGGCACGGTCTTCTCTGCGTGCTGGAGGGTGAGGAGATCCTGGCCGGCAACCGGCGGCTCATGGATCGTGAAGGAGTCGATACCGCTCCCCTCGAAAATAGAGCCGAGATGCTGGTGGCCGACGGCAAATCGGTCATCTACGTGGCCTCCGGACGGCGATTGCTGGGGGTGGTGGCCCTGGCAGACACCCTTAAGGAGAACGCGGGGGAGACCGTGGCGCGCCTGAAGAAACTCGGTCTGCGCACGGTGATGGTGACCGGCGACAGGCGGGAGGCGGCCGAGGCCGTGGCGCGCCAGGTGGGGGTCGACGCAGTGGAGGCGGAGGTCCTGCCCGGGGACAAACTGGAGGTGGTCCGCCGCTACCAGGGGGAGGGACATTTCGTCGGCATGGTGGGGGACGGCATCAACGATGCCCCGGCCCTGGCCCAGGCCGACATCGGCATCGCCATCGGCAGCGGCACCGATGTGGCCAAGGAAACCGGCGACATCATCCTGGTCAAGGGGGAGATCCTCGATGTCGAGCGGGGGATCCGCCTGGGGCGCAAGACCCTTGGCAAGATCCGGCAGAACCTCTTCTGGGCCTTCTTCTACAACGTTGCCGGTATCCCCCTGGCCGCCGGGGTCTTTTTCCCCGCCTTCGGCCTCTATCTCAAGCCCGAGTTCGCGGGCCTGGCCATGGCCTTCTCCAGCGTCTCGGTGGTGACCAACAGTCTGCTTCTCAAAAGGTACGCGACGAAACTGCAGGGCAATTAGGGGAAGCCCCTAGGCTCAGTGCGGGAGAAAGCCATGGGTCCCGGGATGGCCAACCCTGAAGGCTTCTCAATTCCACCTTTTTGAAATCGACCCAAATGATGGAACGTCCCTCCGCGAGCACAGCACCCTCAATGATCATCGGCGTCATCGGAGCCTCCTGCGCAAGCCAAGGGGGATACGAAGCGGCCCGGGAGGTCGGACGGCTCATTGCCTTGCGCCGTGCCGTTCTGGTTTGCGGTGGGCTCGGCGGGGTCATGGAAGGGGCGGCCCGGGGCTGCGCCGAGGAAGGGGGGACCGTCTTGGGGCTCCTTCCCGGGGGGGAGGCCGCCGACGCCAATCCCTTCGTCACCCTGGCTGTTCCGACCAACCTGGGCCACGCCCGCAATGTCGTCATCGCCCAGACCGCCCGTGCCCTTATCGCCGTTGAGGGAGAGTACGGCACCCTCTCGGAGATGGCCATCGGCCTCAAACTCGGGCGGCCCGTCATCGCCCTTCGGAGCCCCTTCGAGATCCCGGGGCTGCAGCATGCATCCACCCCGAAAGAAGCGGTGGCTCTGGCCTTCGCCGCTCTGGAGATGAATCCTTGAATCCTCCTGTCGATCTGAACCGTTCACGGATTTTCGCCGAACAGCTGCTCGACTGGGTCCGGGGGAAAGGGCCCATACTTATACTGGCCCACGACAATCCCGATCCCGACTCTCTGGCTGCGGCCTTTGCCCTGCAGCACCTCTTTCTCGTCAAGGCGGGGCGCGAATCGGTCATCGCCTTCGGAGGGGTCATCGGTCGGGGGGAGAACCGGGCCATGGTGGCGGAGCTGGAGATCGATGCCGTCCCTCTCGAGAAGGTCGATCTCGACCGCTTCGATGTGGTCTGCATGGTCGATACCCAGCCGGGGGCTGGAAACAACTCCTTTCCGGCAGACCGCGAGGTGCACGTGGTCATCGATCATCACCCCCTCCGCAAAGAGGCGGGGACGTGGCGCTGGGTCGATGTTCGGGAGAATTACGGGGCCTCGGCCACCATCCTCTATGAGTACCTCGTGAGCCAGGAGGTCTATCTCGGAACCAAACTGGCGACCATCCTCTACTACGCCATCAAATCGGAAACTCAGGAACTCGGCCGCGAATGGTGCCGGGCCGACCGCCAGGCCTACCTCCATCTCTTCCCCCTGGTCAACAACCGCATCCTCTTCAAGATCACCCATCCCACGTCCCCCCGCCAATACTTCGTCTCCTTCAGCAAGGCGATACAGAATGCCCGAATCTATGGAAGGGTTCTGGTGTTCAACCTTCTTGATATTGAGAACCCCGACATGGTGGCGGAGATGGCTGATTTTCTCCTGCGGATGGAGGGGATCGAGGTGGTTTTGGGGATGGGGCGCTACCGCCAGGGGGGGATCCTCTCTCTGCGCACCTTGGATCATTCGATCAACGCCGGCCTGGCGATGCAGCAGGTACTTTCCGGTCTTGGAACGGCCGGCGGGCACGGACTCATCGCCGGAGGTCAGGTGCGAACCCTGGAAGGGGGGGAGGATGCGCTGCGGGACCTCGAACAGACCCTGACCGGGCGGCTGTTGAAAACCCTGCAGATCGAGGGGATTCAGGGAGAACCGCTGACCGGCTCCTGAGCCGGGGGTGCGTTGACAGGGGCCGAGGCAAAGGGGTATAAAGCGGCTCAGTTTTCACGAAGGGATGATACATGCGAAGAATATTGCCTGGACTGCTTTTGGCCATCCTGATCGCCTTCCCGGCGGCCGCTTCCGTCGAGATCGGCCGAGGGGGACGGCCACCCGTGACCATCGAGGACGTCTATCTGCACGAGGGGATCCCTTATGTGGCCATCGACGAAATTCTGGGCCCCCTGGGGGTTCGTGGGGGATGGAACTCGGTGGAGCACGTCTACAGCTTCACCACGCCACAGGGGAAAGCCGTTTTCTTCCCCGGAGGGCGCTACCTGCGGATCGCAGAGCGTTTTCACCCCATCAAGCATCCGGCCCGCTTCATCGATGGTCGGCTGCGGGTCTCGGAAGATTTCATCACGGTCCTTCTCCCTTCCCTGCTCGGTGAGCCGGTCTACTACCGCAACCTCAACCCGCCGGAAGCTTATGCCGAGGAAGAGGGGACCCTCGACCGGCTCTTCTCTTTTTTGCTGCGCAAGAAAAAAACGGCGGGAGGTCCCGCCCTGAGGGGGATCGCCATCGACCCGGGCCACGGGGGTCAGAACACCGGGGCCATCGGGATGCAGGGGAGCAAGGAAAAGGACGTCGCTCTGGGGGTGGCCGTCCGGCTGGAGAAGATCATCAAGATGCAGCTCGGAATCCCCGTCTATCTGAGCCGCAACGGCGACTATGAACTGACCCCCCAGCAGCGGATCGAGCCTGCCACCCGTCCGGAGGTCGATGCCTTTCTGCTGCTCCATGCCCAGGCCTCTTTCAGCGG
>JBFHXN010000012.1:0-15560 GCA_041598955.1 Desulfuromonadales bacterium
CCCGCGGCGCAGACAATGAGCTTTCGTCCGCAGTAATTCCGGAAGCGGTAGTCGAGAAGGGCCTCGCGGGAATGGGCCCCGACGGTTTCGGCGGTTCCGAGGACCGGGCGCCCCAGGGGATGATTCTGCCAGAATTCACGGCTGAAGAGATCGTGGACCGTCTCCTCGGGGTCGTCCTCCACCATGTGAATTTCCTGGAGGATGACCCGCCGCTCCTTCTCCAGCTCGGCCGGTTCGAAGACCGAGTGGAGAAAGGCGTCGGAGAGCAGGTCGACGGCCAAGGAGAGGTTCTGGGCGAGGACCTTGGCGTAGTAGCAGCTGAATTCACGGCCGGTGAAGGCGTTGAGTACCCCGCCGACGGAGTCGATCTCCCGGGCGATGTCCTGAGCCCGGCGGCGCTCGGTCCCCTTGAAGAGCATATGCTCCAGAAAGTGGGAAATTCCGTTCTGCGCCGCCGTCTCGTGCCGGGAGCCATTTTCCACCCAGATCCCCAGGGTGACCGAATGGGCCCCCGGGATCTGTTCGGTGATGACCCGGATACCGTTATCCAGGACTGTCTTGCCGATCATGCCGCTTCCCGGATCAGGCCTCCTCGGGGATCGATTTCCCCAGGGCCTCTTTGCGGGAGAGCTTGATCTTGCCCTGCTTGTCGATGCCGATGCACTTGACCAGCACCTTATCCCCCTCCTTGAGGACGTCGGTGACGGCTTTGACCCGCTCGGTGTCGAGCTCGGAGACATGCACCAGGCCGTCGGTGCCGGGGTAGATTTCGACAAAGGCGCCGAACTCCATGATCTTGCGGACGGTCCCGTGGTAGAGCTTGCCGACTTCGGCTTCCTGGGTCAGGTCGCGGATCATCTTGATGGCCTTCTTGGCGGCGTCGCCATCGGCCGAGGCGATGTTGATACGGCCGTCGTCCTCGATGTCGATGGTGCAGCCCGTCGCCTCGATGATGCCCCGGATGTTCTTGCCGCCCGAACCGATGACGGTGCGGACCTGGTCCGACTTGACGTAGATGGTGGTGATGCGGGGGGCGTAGGGGGAAAGGTCGGCCCGGGGCTTGCCGATGGCTTCGGCCATCTTGCCCAGAATGTGGATGCGCCCCTCGCGGGCCTGATTGAGGGCCTGCTGCATGATCTCCCGGTTGACGCCGGTGATCTTGATGTCCATCTGAAGGGCGGCCACGCGGTCAGCGGTCCCGGTGACCTTGAAGTCCATGTCGCCGAGGTGGTCCTCGTCGCCGAGGATGTCGGAGAGAACCGCCACGTCGTTTCCTTCCTTGATCAGGCCCATGGCGATGCCGGCGACGGCCTGGGTGATCGGCACGCCGGCGTCCATCAGCGAGAGGGAAGCCCCGCAGACGCTCGCCATGGAGGAGGAGCCGTTGGACTCCAGGGTGTCGGAGACGATGCGGATGGTGTAGGGGAAATCGTCATGCTTCGGGAGGACCTTGGCGATGGAGCGCTCGGCGAGCATGCCGTGGCCGATTTCCCGGCGGCCGGGGAAGAGACGCATGCTGGTCTCCCCGACGCTGAAGGGGGGGAAGTTGTAGTGGAGCAGGAATTTCTTGAACTCCATCCCCTGGATGTTGTCCATGCGCTGCTCGTCGCCGCTGGTGCCCAGGGCCACGGCCACCAGGGCCTGGGTCTCACCGCGGGTGAAGAGGGCGCTGCCATGGGCGCGGGGCAGAAGGCCGGCCTCGCAGGCGATGGGACGGACGGTCTTGGTGTCACGGCCGTCGATGCGGACCTTGTCCTTGATGACCATCTGGCGCACGACCCGCTTGGAGATCGAATTGAGAATGGCGCCGATCTCGCCGGCGCGCCCCTCGCACTCGGCGGCGAGGCCTTCCTGCACCTCGGCCTTCACCTGGTCGACGGCGGCGTAGCGCTCCTGCTTGGTGAGGATCTTGTGGGCCGCGGCCAGCTTCTTCTCGGCCAGGGCGACCACCTTGGTCTCCAGAGCGGGATCGGCCTTGGCGACCTCGAAGGGGCGCTTCTCGACGCCGACCAGCTTCTGAAGCTTGAGCTGCATCTCGATGAGGGGCTGCATGGCGTCATGGGCGAAGAAGATCGCCTCGAGCATATCGTCTTCGGTGACCAGGTCGGCCTCCCCCTCGACCATCATGATGGCGTCCTTGGACCCGGAGACGACGATTTCCATGTCGCTCTCGGCCATCTGCGCCCGGGTGGGGTTGGCTATGAGCTTGCCGCCGACCCGGCCGACGCGCACCGCGGCGATGGGGCCGCTGAAGGGAATGTCGGAGACGACCACGGAGGCCGAGGCGGCCACCATGGCGAGGGTGTCGGGGTCGTTGATCAGGTCGGCCGAAATGACCGTGGGCATGATCTGGGTTTCGAAGAGGTACCCCTTGGGGAAGAGGGGGCGCATGGGGCGGTCGATGAGGCGGCAGATAAGGGTTTCACGCTCGGAAGAGCCCCGCTCGCGGCGGAAGAAGGAGCCGGGGATCTTCCCTGCGGCATAGAACTTCTCCTGGTAGTTGACGGTGAGGGGGAAGAAGTCCTGCCCCTCCCGCATCTTGCGGGAGGAAACGGCGGTGCAGAGCACCTTGGTCTCGCCGTAGGTGACGACGGTGGCGCCATCGGCCTGCCGGGCCATTTTCCCCGTCTCGATGGTCAGGGGCTGACCGTTGAACTGAATTTCTACCTTGTGATAAGCCATTGTTGTTTCTCCTTGGCCGGAAGGCGGGATCTCCCCCACCCCGGCGGTTAGGCCCGAGGCCTGTCTTGTTTACTGCCCAGAATGGCGCAAGGAGGATGGCCTGAGACAACCCCCCCGCCCTGCAAAAGCGGGGAGCCTCTCTCCGGACAACCTCCCGGGCCACTGCCAAAATTAAAAACGAGCCGCGACCAGAAACGAAAACCCGTAACCGGGTCGACATTTCAGCGCAAGTCGATCCCTTGCACTTTGTCGTGTTCAGGAACCGAAAGACTTCCCCGGTTCCGGGGTTCAAAGAAAAAGGGCAGCTTGCTCTCGCGCCTGCGAAAGGTGGGCTGCCCTTCCGTTACTACCTGCGGATACCAAGCTTATTGATAACGACGCGATATCGTTCCACGTCTTTGCTCTTGAGATAATCGAGCAGTCGCCGTCTCTGACCGACGATCTTCAGAAGGCCACGGCGGGAGTGGTGATCCTTCTTGTGGGTGCGGAAATGGTCCGTGAGGTAGGTGATCCGCTCGCTCAAAAGAGCGATCTGGACTTCCGGGGACCCCGTGTCGTTTTCATGGGTCTTGAACTGCTCGATGATTTCCTGTTTGCGATCCGTGGCTAGCACTGCGCCACCTCCTTTCCTGAGGTTGATTTTATTTCGCCCACCGGGCCGATGGGGCGGTGGCGACTCCGGACTTCTATCACAAAAGCCAGAAGCTGTAAAGGCATAATCATTCGCCTGGGGGTGTGTTGAAAACCCGCAGAAGTTCGAAATCTCCCCTCTTTTCGACCTCCCGCCCAGGAGCAAAACGGGCAGCGGCGAGCAGGCGTCCCCCCCTCAGCAGCAGGGCGGTCGCTCCCTCCCCCGGTGGTGTCCCGGTCGTTTCGCCGAGAAGGGGAGGTATTCCGTTGCCCAGTCGCTGGGCAGCCTCGGGATGAACCTCGAGGGCCGGGTAGCCCGCCAGGGCTTCGAGCAGGGAAAGAACTGGGAGGCTCTCCCCCTCCCGGCAGCGCCGCTCGATTTCGGCCAGGGGAAGGGCATCCCCTTCGAGGAAGCGGCCGCTTCGGATCCGTCTCAGGGCCGTGAGGTGAGCCCCGCAGCCCAGGGTTTGCCCCAGGTCGTGGGCCAGGGTCCGGATGTAGGTTCCCTTGGAGCAGTCGACCTCAAGGGTCACGCTGGGCAGGTCGATCTCCAGGATCTCCAGGCGGGCAATCTCGACCTCCCGGGGTTCCCGCTCCACCTCGATCCCCTTGCGTGCAAGCTTGTAGAGGGGGACGCCATCCTTTTTGAGGGCCGAGTACATGGGGGGGATCTGCCGGAGAGTCCCGACAAACCGCCGAGCGGCCTCGAGAACCGCCTCGGGGGTGACCCCCTCCGTGGAGCGTCGCTCCAGAACCTGCCCCTCGGCATCCTGGGTGTCGGTCGTCTCCCCCAAACGCAGTGTCGCCCGGTACCCCTTCTGCTCCTCCATGAGGAACTGGACTGTCCGCGTCCCCTCCCCCACCGCAACGGGAAGCACGCCGGTGGCCATGGGGTCGAGGGTGCCCGTGTGCCCGATGCGCCTGGTTTTCAAGGCCTTGCGGAGGCGATGGACGACATCGTGGGACGTCATCCCCGCCGGTTTATCGACGACCAGCACTCCATCCATGGGGTACTCAGACGAGCAGTTCTTCGAGGCGGGAGAGGACGTTTCTGCGGCTCTCTTCGAGAGGCCCTTCGACCAGGGCCCCGGCGGCATTGTGGTGCCCTCCGCCCCCCAGGGCACGGGAGAGAGCCCCGACATCGATATTCCCCTTGGAGCGGAAGCCGACCTTGGTGGCGTTGGGACCAACCTGCCGGAAGAAGAGGGCCACCTCCACCCCCTCGATGGAGCGGGGGTAGTTGATAAAGCCGTCGGTATGTTCGGGGCCAGCTCCGCAGGCGGCAAGCATCTCGGAGGTGACCGTCACCGAGGCGCACCGCCCACAGGGGGAGACGGTGAGGGTAGGCAGTGCCAGGGCGAGAAGCCGAAGCCGCAGTTCGGGCTGGCTCTCGTAGAGGGCGCTCGCCACCCGCCAGGGATCGACACCCATTTCGACCATTTCGGCGGCGATGCGGAAGGCCTCCGGGTCGGCGTTGGAATAGCGGAAAGAACCGGTGTCGGAGAGGATGGCGGTGTAGATGCACTCGGCGACGGGGATGGACAGGGGGATCCCGGCGTCAAGGAGGATGCGATGGATCAGGGCGCCGGTGGCGCTGGCCCCGGTGTCGACGTAGTGGACCTCGCCGAAATGTTCCGAGTGGGGATGGTGATCGACGTTGACGAGAGTGCGGCAGTGATCCCGCAGGAAACTCCCGGCCCGTTTGAGCTCTCCCGCGTCGAGGATAAAGCCGGCATCGAAGGGAGCCTCGCCGGAAAGGTCGGTACGAATGGTTTCGGCCCCGTGGAGGAAGCCAAAGGGAGCGGGAACCCCGTCGCGATTGAAGGCGACGACGTCTCTGCCGAGCTCTCGCAATGCGCCGGCCAGCGCCAGGGTGGAGGCCAGGGCATCGCCGTCGGGGCTTTCGTGGGAGGCGACCAGGAACCGGCGCCCTTCGTTAATGATCTTCGTTATCGCTTTGGTCATCGGGGCGCTGCGTCTGGATCTCCTGGAGCAGGGTATTGATGCGGTTGCCGTAGTCGAGGGAGGGGTCGTAGCAGAAGAGCAGGTCGGGAACGTAGCGCATCCGCAACAGGCGCCCCAACTCCCTACGCAGGAACGGGGCGGCGCTGTGCAAGCCGGCTTCGGTTTCCCGCCGGGCTTTCTCATCCCCCATGACGGTGAAGAAGACCCTCGCCAGGTGCATGTCGGGGGTCACTTCCACGGCCGTGATGGTGACGAATCCGACGCGGGGGTCTTTGAGCCCCTTGAGCAGCAGGGCCGAGACTTCTTTTTGGATCTGCTCGCCGACCTTGCGGGAGCGGGGATGTGCCACGGGAATAGGACCTTCCTTCAGTAGTGCAGCATTTCGACAAAGCGCTCCGAGGTGTCGCAGACCCCCAGGGAGGCGATCTGCTCTTCGAGCTTCTCGAAGGTGGCGCCGGCGTCCGCTTCGCTGCGAGCGACCAGGGCGAAGCCGAGTTCGGCCCTCTGCCAGAGATCGTGATGCCCCGTTTCGGCGCAGGAGACGGGGTAGCGCTCCCGGATGCGGCCGAGGATCTTCTTGACGATCCCCCGCTTCTCCTTGAGATTCTGGGGCGCGTGGAGCAGAAGCTCCAGCCTCAACACGGCAACCACCATCCCTCTCTCCCGGCTAGAGGGTCGTCTTTATCTCTTCGATCTCGAAGGCCTCGATGATGTCGCCGACCTTGATGTCGTTGTACTTCTCCAACCCGATGCCGCACTCATAGCCGGAGGCGACCTCGCGGGCATCTTCCTTGAAGCGCTTGAGCGAATCCATGCGGCCGGTCCAGACCACCACGTTGTCGCGCAGGAGACGCACATGGGCGTTGCGCTGAACCTTGCCGTCGAGAACGTAACAGCCGGCGATGGTGCCGACCTTGGTGATGCTGAAAACCTCGCGAACCTCGGCGCGGCCGAGGGCCTTCTCCCGCAGGGTCGGGGCGAGAAGACCTTCCATGGCATTCTTGACGTCGGCCACGGCATCGTAGATGACGTTGTAGAGCTTGATGTCCACCCCTTCGGCGTCGGCCAGAGCGGCGGCCTTGGTCTCGGGACGGATGCTGAAGCCGACGATGATGGCGTCGGAGGCCGAGGCGAGAGAGACGTCGCTCTCGGTGATTCCGCCGACGGCCGAATGAAGGACCACCAGGCGGCAGGCCTCGGTGGAGAGCTTGGTGAGGGCCTCGTTGACGGCTTCCACGGAGCCCTGCACGTCTCCCTTGATGATGACCTTGAGCTCTTTGGCCTCTCCCTGCTGGATCCGGGCGTAGAGCTGTTCCAGAGAGATCTTGCTGGTCTTGGCCAGTTCCACTTCCCGCACCTTGTGCTGGCGATGCTGGGCGACGTCCTTGGCCACCTTCTCATCCTCCACGGCGTGGAAGATGTCGCCGGCGGCGGGCACCCCGGAAAGACCCGTCACTTCGACGGGAAAGGAGGGGCCGGCCTCAAGGACCCGGCTGCCCCGGTCGGCGGTCATCGACCGGACCCGTCCGTAGTGGACCCCTGCGACGATGGGATCGCCGATTTTCAGGGTACCCTCCTGCACCAGAACAGTCGCAACGGGTCCCCGGCCCCTGTCGAGACGGGCCTCGACAATGGTTCCCCGGGCATGCTTGTCGGGATTGGCCTTAAGCTCGAGCACGTCGGCCTGAAGCAGAATCATCTCCAGCAGTTTGTCGAGATTGGTGCGCTGCTTGGCGGAGACCTCGACGAATATCGTCTCCCCCCCCCAATCCTCGGGAACGAGAGCGAACTCGGTCAACTCCTGCTTGACCCGCTCGGGGTTGGCGTCGGGCTTGTCGACCTTGTTGATCGCCACGATGATGGGAACGCCGGCGGCCTTGGCGTGATTGATGGCTTCCTTGGTCTGGGGCATGACCCCGTCGTCGGCGGCCACCACCAGGATGACCACGTCGGTGACCTGGGCGCCGCGAGCGCGCATGGAGGTGAAGGCCTCATGGCCGGGGGTGTCGAGGAAGGTGATCTTGCGCCCGTCGAGTTCGACATCGTAGGCGCCGATGTGCTGGGTGATCCCCCCTGCCTCGCCGGCGGTCACATCGGTGGTCCGGATGGCGTCGAGAAGGCTTGTCTTGCCGTGGTCGACGTGGCCCATGATGGTGACCACGGGAGGCCGCGGCTTGAGGTCCTCGAGGTTCTCATCCCCCTTCTGACGAAGAGAGGCGTGCTCCAGGATCGCCTCCTCGTCGAAGGCGACGTTCTCTACCTCATACTGGAAGTCCGAGGCGAGGAGGGCAGCCGTATCGTAATCGAGGGGATGGTTGATGGTCACCATGGTCCCCTGCCGCATCAGCTCCTTGATCAGGTCGTTGGCCTTGACCCCCATCCGCTTGGCCAGTTCCCCCACGGTGATGGAATCGGAGATGCGGATGATGCGTTTGATCGCCTTGGAGATGGTGATCTCGGTCTTCTTTGCAGGCTTGGCGGCCTTCTTCCCCCGGCGCAGCTTGCCGCCGCGCTCGGGCTCGTAGACCTCGCGGTCGCGGCGGCCTCTGCCGGCAGCGCGTCCAGCCTCCTCCGTATATTCGGTCCCCTTCCCTTTCTTGTGTTTCTTGCCGCCACGCACCTCCTTCTCGCCGAGGGGTGCCTGGCCGGGAGCGATGGCGGCCGATGCGGGGGCCGCATCACGTCCGAAACGCCCTTCGCCGGGCCGGGCAGGCCGGGCGGGACGCTGATCGGGACGTTGGTCGGGCCGCTGCCCGGGGCGCTGATCAGGACGCTGATCGGGGCGCTGCCCGGGGCGCTGATCGGGACGCTGGCCGGGACGCTGCCCGGGGCGCTGATCAGGGCGACCGGCGGGGCGGGCGACGGGAAGCTCGACCCGGCCGAGGATCTTGGCCTTGGTGGCGGTGGCTCTCTCGACGCGAACCTCTTTCTTGGCGCCAGGGGTCTCCTCGGCTTCAACGGCGGGGGCCTCCCCTTTCGTTTCCGAAACGGCGGATTCCACCTCGACGTCGGCTTCGGCCTCTACGGCCGGAGGGGTCTCGGCGACCGGCACAAGCCCGGAGGCGGGAACACGGACCACCTTCTCGGCTGCAGCGGGCTCCTGCGGGGCTTTCTTCTTCGGCTCCTCGACCGGCGCTGCCTCGGCCGAAGCCTCCTCGGCGGGAGCCGCGGCGGCTTCTTCGTCAGCGGCCGAACGCGGCATCTCTGTACGGCGGCGGCGGATGACGCCGGAGGTCACCCGAGTCTCCTCGATCTTCTCTACGGTCGGCGCGGAGGCAGCCTCGAGCCTGGTCACGTCCTCGTCCTCAAGCACACTCATGTGGCTCTTGGCATCGATTCCGGCCACCCGGAGCTTCTCGAGCAGGTCCTTGTTCTCCATGCCCATCTTCTGCGCCAATTCGTAAACCCTTACCTTACCCATCAAGGCTCCTCTGACATGTGCTCGTATCGCGAGAGTTCAACCTTCAAGGCCCCGGTCAGTCCACCGGGCCGAAGAGCCAGCACACTGCTCTCGGCTTTGCCCGTGAACCGGCCGAGCTGCTCTTTCGCAAAATGCTGATAACAATCCACTCCGACGGCCCGGGCTTTGCCCATGACCCGCTCCCCGATCTTCCCGGAGATGTCGGTGGCCACAACGACCAGGTTGAGGGTGCCGGGATTCCCCAGGGCATCGAGAACCGGTCCGGATCCGGCCAGTGTGAGTCTCGATTTGCGGGCCATCCCCAACAGCCCCTGGATTCTTTCCTCGAGCTGCATCTTCAGCTCGCCCCAGAGGGTTTGGCAACCGGAGACGGCCACCGGCCCCTTGAACGTCCGGTCGAACTGCTTGCGTTTGAGAGCCTGCTCCAGACAACCGCGATTGAAGCAGGTATAAGCGCCCCGACCGGGCAATTTCTTGCGGTAATCGACAATCAGTTCCCCGCCGGGGGAGAGGACAAAGCGGACCAGATCCTGCTGGTCACGACCCTCCCGGCACCCGAGACAGGTTCGCTGCGGACCGCTTCGCTTCGCCAAGTGGGGTTACTCCTTCGGCCCCTCGGCCTCGGGCTCCCCGGCCTCTTCGGACGTCTCGCCGGAAATCTCTTCGGCCACCTCTTCGGAAGACTCTTCGACTTCAGGGGCCTCCGGAGAAAGGGCCTCGCCCTCTTCCCCCTCGGCGCCGGCCTCCTCCCCTTCGGATTCGGCGAGTTCGGCTTCGGCGGCCCGGGTCTCGCTCTTGATGTCGATTTTCCAACCGGTCAGCTTGGCGGCCAGCCGGACGTTCTGCCCCTTCTTGCCGATGGCCAGGGACAGCTGATCGTCGGGAACGATAACCTCCAGGGCCTCCTCGTCCTTGTCGACATAGACCCGGGTGACCTCGGCCGGCGAGAGCGCCAGACAGGCGAAACGGGCAACGTCGGGAGTCCAGGGGATGATGTCGATCTTCTCCCCCCGCAGCTCCGAAACCACATTCTGGACGCGGGAACCGCGCATGCCGACGCAGGCGCCGACGGGATCGACGTCCGGATCATGGGAGACGACGGCGATCTTGGCCCGGCTTCCCGGCTCACGGGCGACACCCTTGATCTCGACGATCCCTTCGGCGACCTCGGGAACCTCGTAATAGAACAGGGTGGCCACCAGGCCGGGATGGGTCCGGGAGAGGATGATCTGGGGCCCCTTGGTCGACATCTTGACTTCGGCGATGTAAGCCCTCACGCGGTCACCCTGACGATAGTTCTCGCGGGGGATCTGCTCCCGATGGGGGAGCAGGGCCTCGGCCCGGCCGAGATCGACGATCAGGTCCCCCCGCTCGTAGCGGCGGACGATGCCGTTGACCACCTCGCCGAGACGGTCCTTGAATTCGTTGAAGATCCCTTCCCGCTCGGCCTCGCGCACCTTCTGAATGATGACCTGCTTGGCGGTCTGGGCCGCGATGCGGCTGAAGTTGGTCGCGTCGAGCTTCATCCCGAGGGAGTCTCCGAACTCGACGTCGGGGTCGATCTCACGGGCTTCGGCAAGCTCGATCTGCTTGTAGGAATCCTCGACTTCCTCGACCACGGTGACGAACTCGAAAAGCTCCACATCCCCCAGCTCGTCGTTGAAGTGAGCCTCGAGGTCGCGGGTATTGCGATACTTCTTATTGGCCGCCGAGAGGACCGCCTGCTCCAGCGCCTCGATCAGCACCGACCGATCGATCCCCTTGTCCTTGACCACCTGGTCCACGATATGGTTGAGATTCATGCCTCTTAGTTCTCCCTGTTGAAACTATTCACCGGTGCGTGCCGGTCAGAATTCTGGTTCGAGGTTGGCCTTGGCGATCCCTTCGAAGGGGATGGCCACAACGCCACCTTTTTTGTCGGTCTGCCGGAGGCTCACCACACCGTTCTCGAAACCGAGAAGTTCACCCAGAAAGGTCTTGCGGGTGTGCCCCCGCTGATCGGGATCGACGCTCTCCAGAGTCTTCACCTTGACCAGGTGACCCCTGAAGCGCTCGAAATCGGCAGCCTTCTTGAGGGGACGGTCGAGGCCCGGGGAGGACACCTCGAGCCGGTAGGCGTGGTGAAGGATGTCCTCGACCTCGAGCAGCGCTCCAAACTCCCGGCTGACATCGGCGCAGTCGTCGAGGGTCACCCCCCCTTCCCGGTCGATGAAGAGCCGCAGGATCCAGTCGCGCCCTTCCGTCCGGTATTCCAGGTCGACCAGTTCGAAGCCCATGGGGGCCAGAGTCGATTCGGCCAATGCGAGCAGCTTGTCGTGGGTCGCCTGCTGTGACAACGCTTTTCCCAAATAAAAAAAGTGAGCAAAGCGCCCACTGGAGGAAGTGAACCGTGATTAACCGCCCATTTTCTATCATAGGCGGCACCCCATTTCAAGAGAAAAATATCATTTGGAAGCGGGGCGGGCCCCTGTAATACGCATGGAACGGAAGATCTCCTCGGCCTCGGGCAGGTCGGCGGAGTCGGTTCGATGATCGGTATAGTAGATAAATACCCAATAAGGGTCGGCGAACCCGATGATCCCGACGAAGGTACGGGGCTCCTCGTGCTGCAGATAGGAGGCGTCGAGCCGGAAAGCGGCGCGGACCCCCTCAAGACGAACCCGGTTGACCTCGCTGGTCACATTCGAGACCCCTTCCTCGCTGGAGAGGGATTCGCCGGCATACCGGGCCGAGGTCTGGATGGCCCGCTTGGACGGGGCCGCCTCCCCTTCCCCCAGGGCGCTGACATCGACCATCAGGTTGGAGCCGCTCTCCGGATTGAAGATAAAGAGCTCGTTGGCCCCCAGCCTCTCCCGGGCATGGTCGCGCAGCCGCTCCGGGTCGACCTGCTGCCCCTTTTCGGCCATCTCGTGCTCGAGGTGTTCGGCCGTCTCCTCCACCAGCAATTCGGGCGGGGTCTGCGAGATCCTCCAGCGCCCCTCGGGCACGGCGACATCCAGGGTAAAGCCGGGGGCAAGCTGGAAGGTTTGCGCCTGGAGAAAACCGGGAACCAGGACAAGGAGAAGGGTCAGCCAAAGGGTTGATCGGATCATGGACGCCTCCTGCGGGGGGGGTGGAGACATATTTATACCAGAATCCGCCCGCTATTCCAGTGGCCGGCGAGGCGAAAGCCACTCAGAGGCGCTCCAGAAGGGTCAGACTCTCGGTGTGGTGGGTCTGGGGGAAGAGGTCGAAGGGACGAGTCCAGCGCAGATCGTACCCGCCGTGCAGCAGGGGAACGAGGTCCCGGGCGAGGGTCGTCGGATCGCAGGAGACGTAGAGCAGCCGCCTGGGACGCAGCCCGAGGAGCTCGCGGCAGACTTCGTAGGCCCCGGCCCGGGGGGGATCGAGAACCACCAGGTCGAAGCCCCCCTCCCCCCAGAGCTCCCGGGCGGACCCTTCGGCGGGCCGGGCCAGGAAACGGGTGTTGGCCGCCCCGCAGCGGGCCGCGTTCTGCCGGGCCCAGGCGATGGCGGGCCCATAGTCCTCCACCCCGACAACCTCGAGGGCCTCCGGGGCCAGGGGGAGGGAGAAGTTTCCCATGCCGCAGAAAAGGTCGAGAACCCTCTCCCGTCCCTTAAGGCCGGCCGCCTTCTTCAGCTCCGCGACCAGGGCGCGGTTCTGGTCGAGATTGACCTGGGCGAACCCTCCGGCGCCGTAATGGAGGCGGGGTCCCTCTTCCCCTTCGGGCCAGACGGCCAGAGACTCCTCGCCGTGGACCCTCAGCAGGGACTCCTTGCGCCCCCCCTGGAGAAAGAGGGATATCCCGGCCCTCTCCAGGGGCGGCCCCAGGTGATCGGCCAGGGGAGCTGGGTTTTCGCAGAGGTGATGGACCACGGCCCGCCCCGCCCCGTCGTCACCGATCTCGATATCGACCTGGGGGAGCTTCGAGGGATCGGGGGAGCGGGGGAGCAGCTGCCGGAATATCCCCAGGGCCCGGTTGACGCCGGGGGCGGCGATGGGGCACTGCTCGACGTCGACGACGAAATGGCTCCCCCGCCGGTAGAATCCCATGGCGAAGCCGTGCTCCGTCCGGCGGCACTTGAACTGGGTCCGGCTGCGGTAGCCCCACTCGTCGGGGGCCGGGACGATGGGAAGGACCCTGTCGCCGGGAACCCCGGCCTGCCGCTGCAGGGTGTCGGTGAAGATCCCCTCCTTGCAGCGCAACTGTTCGGCATAGCCGAGATGCTGCCACTGGCAGCCCCCGCAAAGGCCGAAGACGGGGCAGGGAGGGTCCCGGCGGGAGCCCGAAGGAGAGAGAACCTCGACCAGTTCGGCCTCGGCCCAGCGACGCTTCTCGCGGATGATCCGGCAGCGGACCTCGTCTCCGGGAGCCGTGAAGGGGACGAAGACGGCCTTGCCGTCGAGCCTCCCCACTCCGCTGCCGCCGAAGGCGAGCCCTTCGATGCGCAGACGGGCCTCCATCAGGTGACGGGCCGCAGCCGGTGACGGCCGCGTTTCTCTGCCAGCCTGGCCGCGATGAAGCTGGAAGGAAATTCGGCAGACCCGAGGTAGGAGGACGTGGTGCGCAGAAAATCGTCGACGAGGGCCTCCCGCGTCTTCTCCACCTCGCTTCCGGCCACCCCCATCCTCTCGAGCCTCCGGCCATAGACCACCTCCTCGCCGAGGAGCCTCCGGGCCCGGTCGAGCTCATCCCCCCCTTCGCCGGGAAACCATTCGGCACGCAGGGGAACGGGGCAGCGCACCTCCAGGCAGACCCGGTGGTAGTCACCGAAATAGCGGTTGCTGAGGTCGAAGAATTCGGCGGTCAGGCCGTTGGGAAGCCGATGGCTGCGAAAGGGTCGCTCCATGCTCATGGCCGTTCCTTGCTGGAGCTGCCCAGCCGCCGGCGCTCCCCCTCCACCCAGTCGAGGCGGCTCCAGAGCCCCTGGAGGATGCGCACCTCCCGGGGATCGAGTTCGGCGCGACCGAAGATGCGGCGGAAGGAGCGCAGGATGTGGTCGGGGTTCTGGGGATCGAGATAGCCGACATCGACGAGGGTCCGGCGCATGTGACTGTACATCGCCTCCAGGGCCTCCACGGGGGCGGACTCCCGGGGAGCCGGAAGGACCGATCTCCCCCTCTCCCCCCGGCTGACCTCGTAGAGGCAGAGAGCCGCGGCCTGGGCGAGGTTCATGGAGGGAAGCCTCTCGTCCGTCGGAATGGTGAGAAAACGCTGGCAGAGATCGAGCTCGCTGGTGAGCAGGCCGCTGTCCTCCCGGCCAAAGACCAGAGCCCCCCTCCCCTCCAGGGTCACGGGCCCCAGATGCATGGCGGCCTCCTCGGGGAGGAGAAACTCCTCTCGGTACTTGCCGAAGCGGCGGGTCGTCCCCAGGGCCAGCCGGCAGTCGGCGAGGGCCCCGGCGAGATCGGGGTAGAGGGAGGCTCCCTCCAGCAGCGCGCCGGCCTTGACCGCCATCTGTCGTGCTCCGTGGGAGAGGTGGTCGGTCTGGGGATTGACCAGGCGCAGGTCGTTGAAGCCGAAATTCATCATCGCCCGGGCGACCGACCCGACATTGCGGTCCCCCTGGGGCTCGACGAGAACGACGGAAATGTTTTCCAGGAGCATGGGGAGATCCGGGACCTCGGGGAGAGCAGGAGTGAGATTCGGGGGTTGGCCTACCCCAGGTCGCCGAGGGCGTACTGGAGCAGGGCGGCGGCCACGATGGCGGCGGTTTCCGTTCGCAGGATGCGCCCCCCCAGGGAAACGGGCAGAAAGCCGGCCCCGCGGGCCTCGTCGAACTCCTCGGGGGAGAAGCCCCCCTCGGGGCCCACAAGCAGGGCAACCCTCAGGGGGGTCTGGGAGCCGAGGGCCTCCTTCAGACTCCAGGGGGCATCGCGCTCGGCGAGCAGGAGCTTGAGGTCCGCGTGGCGGGCCTCGTAGAGAGTCTCCTCCCAGGAGAGAACGGGGAAGAGCTCAGGCAGCATCCCCCGGCGGCACTGAAGGGCGGCCCGGCGGACCACCTCGGGCCAACGGTGGGATTTCTTCTGGCCGGCGTCCCGCTCCTCACGAGTGGCGGAGCGGGAGGTGGTGCAGGGGGCGATGCGCCAGACACCCAGCTCCGTCAGCTTCTCCAGGATCAGCTCGAAGCGCTCCTTCTCGGGGAGGGCCTGGTAGACCTCAAGCCTCGTAGGGCTCTCGGCCCCCGCCCCCAGGGAGGCGAAGGGGACCACAGCCCCCCCCTCTTCCTCCAGGCGGGTCAGCCGCCCCCGGTAGAACATCCCGTCGGGGGCGAGCAGGGTCACGACGGCGCCGGGGCGAGCCTGCCAGGCCCGAAGAGCCCGCACAGCCTCAGGGCCCAGGGAGGATTCGACCTCGAGGAGGGGCACCTCACCCAGCCGCTCGAGGCTGGGGGGGCCCCCTTCGTTAACGCATGCCGACGGCAAACCCCGCCTCCCGGAAGGCGGCGAAGCGTTGGCGGGAAGCCTTGGCGAGTTCGTCGTCGTAGAGTTCGGCGAAATCGAAGACGGTCTGGAACTGCCTCACGAAATCGACCGAACAGGGTTTTCCCATCACCAGCACCGTCGCGCCGTTGGAGTTGCGCTCCCCGCTCACGATGGCCACCGGCTCATCGAGGCAGTCGACGGCCCCGTTGTCGAAACAGTGGGGGAGAAATGATCCCTTCTGCCAGGTCCAGAGAAACTGGTCGAGGGTCACCCCCTGGTTCTCGTCGAGAACGGTGATGAGCACACGCTCCCCCCGCCCGAAGTACTCCCCGGCCAGCTCGCACAGGTGGCGGGCCTTCTCCGGCTTTTTCAGCTTGATGAATTCGATCTTCGGCATGGGCAATCGGGGATAGGGGAGCAAGGGGCGAGGGAGTGC
>JBFHXN010000013.1:0-15457 GCA_041598955.1 Desulfuromonadales bacterium
CCTCAGAGCCTCACCGCCGACGCCATCCGGGACCGCATCCGCGCCGCAGGGATCGTCGGGCTCGGAGGGGCGACCTTCCCCGCCCACGTCAAGCTCTCTCCCCCCGAAGGGAAGCGGATCGACACCCTGATCCTCAACGGCGTGGAGTGTGAACCCTACCTGACCGCCGACCACCGGCTGATGCTCGAGGCTCCAGAGCGGATACTCGACGGCGCTGCCCTCCTCGCCCGGGTGCTGGGGGTGGAGCGCACCTGCATCGGCATCGAGGCCAACAAGCCCGACGCCATCGCCCTGATGGAGAAGGCCGCGGCCGGACGGGGCATCGAGGTGGTTCCCCTCGAGGTGAAATACCCCCAGGGGGCGGAAAAACAGCTCATTCTGGCCATCACCGGTCGCGAGGTCCCCTCCGGCGGACTCCCCATGGACGTCGGGGTGGTGGTGCACAACGTCGGGACCGCCGCCGCCGTCGCCGACGCGGTGCTGCGGGGGATACCCCTGATCGAGCGGATCACCACGGTGACCGGCTCGGCCGTGGCGACCCCGAAGAATCTGAGGGTGCGCATCGGAACCCCTCTGGCCCACCTGGTGGAGGTCTGCGGCGGGCTCACCGAGGAGCCGGGGAAGATCGTTCTCGGGGGGCCGATGATGGGGCTTGCCCAGCTCTCCCTGGAGGTTCCGGCCACCCGTGGCACCTCGGGACTGCTGCTGCTGAAAGAGGCCGACGTGGTCACCCGCCCCGAGGGGCCCTGCATCCGCTGCGCCCGCTGCGTGCGGGGCTGCCCGGCGAGAATCCTGCCGACCACCATCGCCGGATACGCCCGGCTCGACATGATGGAGGCGGCCGAAGAGTTGGGAGCCATGGACTGCATCGAGTGCGGCTGCTGCACCTTTGTCTGCCCCGCAAACCTTCCCCTGGTCCAGGCCATCCGCCACGCCAAGGGAGCGATCCTCGCCAAGCGAAGGAAGGTGTGACGTGGAGCGCCAGCCCTACCTTTCCTCCTCCCCCCATGCCCACTCGGGCGCCACGACCAACGCCGTCATGAGGGACGTTGTCCTGGCGCTGCTCCCGGCGAGCCTGGCCGCCGTCTATCTCTTCGGATGGCCCGCCCTGATCCTGCTGCTCCTCTGCACGGGGGGCTGCATGGGCGCCGAGGCCCTCTGTCAGAGGGCCATGGGCAGGCCGGTCTCCCTCGCCGACAACAGCGCCGCGGTGACCGGGATCCTCCTCGCCCTCAATCTCCCCCCGTCGAGTCCCTGGTGGATGGCCCTGCTCGGGAGCCTGGTCGCCATCGTCATCGCCAAGCAGCTCTACGGGGGGCTCGGCTACAATCCCTTCAACCCGGCCCTGGTGGCCCGGGTGGTGCTGCTGATCTCTTTTCCGGTTCAGATGACCTCCTGGACGATGCCCGCACCGCTCTTCTCGGGGGTTGACGCCGTCACCGCCGCCACCCCACTGGGGGAGATGAAGACGGCGGTGATGCTCACGGGGAAGCTTCCCGAAGCGCTGCAGGGCGCGCTGCCCGCCTACTTCCTCGGAGAGATGGCCGGCTCCCTCGGCGAGGTCTCGGCCCTCGCCCTGCTCCTCGGCGCCGCCTACCTCTTCTGGCGGAGGGTCATCACCTGGGAGATTCCCTCGGCTTTCCTCGGCTCCGTCCTTCTGCTCGGAGGGCTTTTCTGGCTGATCGACCCCTCCCGCTATCCGAGCCCTCTCTTCCATCTCGTCACCGGGGGACTCGTGCTGGGGGTCTTCTTCATGGCCACCGACATGGTCACCTCTCCGGTGACCCGGACCGGGATGCTGATTTTCGGTGCCGGCTGCGGGCTGCTGACGGTGCTCATACGCCTTTTCGGCGGCTACCCAGAAGGGGTCTCCTTCGCCATACTGCTGATGAATGCCGCCACCCCCCTCATCGACCGCTACACCAGGCCGCGCCCCTTCGGCTTCGTAGCGGGGAAGGGCTAGGAGGTGAGAGGGATGAAAGAGATCGCCCGACTCGTTCTGGTCCTGACCCTGATCGCCGCAGGGGCGGGCCTCGTCCTCTCCCTGGTGGAGCGGGTGACTCGGGAGCCCATCGCCGAGCAGCGCCGCCAGGAAACCCTTCGCGCCCTGCGGGCGGTCCTCCCCCCGTCGGACAACGCTCCCGATGAAGACACCGTCTCCCTCGTCACCGGGCTCGACCGCAAGGGGAGGGAGGTGCGACGCACCTTCTTCCGCGGTCGCCAGGGTGGGGCTTTGAGCGGGGTGGCCTTCAAGGTCGTCGCCCCCGACGGCTACAGCGGCAACATCGAGGTCATGGTCGGGACCGATCCCCAGGGGAGGGTCCATGGGATCGAGATCCTCAGCCATGCCGAGACCCCGGGCCTGGGAGACCGCATCGCCCATGACTGGTTCAAGGATCAGTTCAAGGGGCGCACCCTGGAGGGGGTCGACTGGCGGGTGAAGAAGGACGGAGGCGAGTTCGACCAGATCACCGGGGCCACCATCTCGCCGCGGGCCGTTGTGGGAGCCGTCCGGGCGGGGCTTGAATTCTTCAGGGATCACCGGGAAGAGATCGTGGCTGCGCAGGGGGGTGAAGGATGAACCTGGGGCGGGAGTTCAGCAAGGGAATCTGGAAGGAGAACGCCGTCTTTCGGCTGGTGCTCGGCATGTGCCCGGCCCTCGCCGTCACCACCAGCGCCGAGAATGGCCTGGGGATGGGGCTTGCGACCACCTTCGTGCTGCTCTGCTCGAACCTGGTGGTCTCCCTGATGCGCAAACTGATCCCCGCGAGGGTCCGGATTCCCGCCTTCATCGTCATCATCGCCTCCTTCGTCACCGTGGTCCAGCTTCTGATGGAGGCCTACTTCTACGGCCTTTACAAGGCCCTGGGGATCTTCATTCCCCTCATCGTCGTCAACTGCCTGATTCTCGGCAGGGCCGAGGCCTTCGCATCCCGCAACCCCCTCGTCTCCTCCCTCGCCGACGGCGCGGGGATGGGGCTGGGGTTCACCCTGGCCCTCTTCGTCCTGGGGGGTGTGCGTGAACTCCTCGGTTCGGGGGCCCTTCTCGGCGTTTCCCTCTTCGGCGCCGGGTATCAGCCCTTTTTGCTCATGATCCTTCCGCCCGGGGCCTTCATCGCCCTCGGCATTCTGCTCGCCGGCATGAACCGGCTCGAGGCGCGAAAGAAATAGGGCTTCCTCCCCGCCCCATTTCCGCCGCCCATTCCCGATTCCGGGAGGTCCCGGGAGGGCCGGCCAAACCCTACTCCAGATATCGGGTTTGTCCTATATAAGAGCCCGAAAAGACAGCCTTCCCAGCCCCCGAAACTGCATACAGTATACTGTATTTTTTCCTTGACAAAGAACCCCCGTTTATCCTACTTTCACGAGGCTGTTTGCCGTAAACGCTATAGGGTCTTTTCCCGGGCGATGTCTTAATTCCTTTGTTGGGAGGAGCGGATTCATGCTGGAAACTTATCTGCCGATTCTGGTGATCATCGCCATTGCCGTAGCCTTCGCGGTGGGGTCTGTGGTCCTGTCGGGTCTGATCGGCGTGAAAAAGCCGAGTGCGGTCAAGCTGGCTCCCTATGAGTGCGGCATGCCCCCTGTGGGGTCGGCCCGGGAGCGCTTCTCGATCAAGTTCTACCTCATCGCCATGCTCTTTATCGTATTCGATATCGAGGCGGTGTTCCTTTATCCCTGGGCGGTTCTTTTCAAGCGCCTGGGGATTTTCGGTTTCGTGGAGATGGGGGTCTTCATCGTCATCCTGCTGATCGGTTATATCTACGTTTGGAAAAAAGGAGCGCTGGAATGGGAGTAGAAGATAGCCTGGGGAACAACATCATCACGACCACCCTCGACAAGGTGGTCAACTGGTCGCGGTCCCGGTCCCTCTGGCCCATGACCTTCGGTCTGGCCTGCTGCGCCATCGAGATGATGGCCGCCGGCGCCGCCCGTTTCGACCTCGACCGTTTCGGCATCCTCTTCCGGGCCTCGCCCCGCCAGGCCGACTGCATCATCATCGCAGGCACGGTCACCAAGAAGATGCTTCCGGTCATCAAGACCGTCTATGAGCAGATGCCCGAGCCCAAGTACGTGATCGCCATGGGGGCCTGCGCCTGCTCCGGCGGCGTCTTCGACACCTACAGCGTCGTCCAGGGGATCGACGAGGCTCTGCCGGTGGACGTCTACATTCCCGGCTGCCCTCCGCGCCCCGAAGGTCTCATCTACGGCATCCAGAAGCTGCAGGAGAAGATCATGAAGGAGCAGAACTCCTTCGGTTCGGCCATCGGGATCGGTGATGTGGTCCAAGGGGCCTAATCCATAAACTACAGGGATGATCGATATGTCGGAGAATGCTGTGGTAGCCAAGCTCCAGGGAAAATTCGCCGGGTCGGTGCTCGGTGTGACCGAATTCCGCGGTGAGACGACCGTCACCGTGAAGAAGTCGGACATCGTCGCCGTCTGCTCGTTTCTGAAAAAGGACCTCGGGTTCAATTTCCTCTGCGATCTCTGCGGAGTGGATTATCTCGGGACGTCCCCCCGTTTCATGGTGGTCTATAACCTCTACAACATCGCCACCAAGGATCGGCTGAGGGTCAAGGTTGCCGTCGAGGAGAGCGACCCGCGGGTCGATACGGTCAGCGGCGTCTGGTCCACGGCCAACTGGCACGAGCGTGAGTGCTGGGACCTGATGGGGATCTCCTTCAACAACCATCCCGATCTGCGCCGCATCCTGATGCCGGCCGACTGGGAGGGTCACCCCCTTCGCAAGGACTACCCCCTGCAGGGCCCCGACCGCGAGCTTTACCAGGGTCGGCTTTCCTGAGCCCCGTCCAATCCGTACACCTTTTCCATAGAAGAGGAACCCAATGGCTAAGACCGAAAACATGACCATCAATATGGGACCGCAGCACCCCTCGACCCACGGCGTGCTGCAGCTTGTCCTTGAGCTGGATGGCGAGGTGGTCAGGAAGGCGACCCCTCATATCGGTTTCCTGCACCGCGGGGTGGAGAAGCTCTCCGAGTACCGGACCTACCACCAGGTCATCCCCCTGACCGACCGCCTCGACTACCTGGCGCCGATGACCAACAACCTCGGCTACGTCCTCGCGGTGGAGAAGCTCCTCGGGATCACCGACGCCATCCCCGAGCGGGCCAAGACCGTCCGGGTCATCCTCTCCGAGCTGACCCGTCTCAAGAGCCACCTGGTCTGGCTGGCCACCCACGCCCTCGACATCGGTGCGATGACCGTCTTCCTCTACTGCTTCCGCGAGCGCGAGGAGGTCATCGACATCTACGAGAAGATCTCCGGCGCCCGGATGACCTCCAACTACTTCCGGGTCGGCGGTCTTTCTCTCGATCTGCCCGCCGGGATCGAGAATGACATCCGCAAGTTCATCGACGCCATGCCCGGTCACATCAATACCTACGAGGGGCTTCTGACCGGCAACAAGATCTGGCAGAAGCGGACCCAGGGGGTCGGGGTGATCAGCGCCGAGGACGCAATCGACGTCGGCCTCTCCGGACCGGCCCTGCGGGCCTCCGGCGTCGACTGGGACCTGCGCCGCGACAACCCCTACAGCGGCTATGAGAATTACGATTTCAAGGTGGCCCTTGCCACGGAGGGTGACACCTTCGCCCGTTACAAGGTGCGCCTGGAGGAGATGCGCGAGGCCTGCAAGATCATCCGCCAAGGACTCGACCGGCTCCAGCCCGGGCCGATCCTGGCCGATGCCCCCAAGGTCTGCCTCCCCCCCAAGCAGGACGTGGTCAACACCATCGAGGCCCTCATCCACCAGTTCAAGATCGTCACCGAGGGCTTCAAGGCCGAGCCGGGCGAGGTCTACCAGGGGATCGAGGCTCCCAAGGGGGAGCTCGGCTATTACCTGGTTTCAGACGGTTCCGCCAAGCCCTACCGCATGAAGATCCGGCCCCCTTCCTTCGTCAACCTGCAGGCTCTGCCGCAGATGGTCGAGGGGCGGCTCCTGGCCGACGTGATCGCGATCATCGGGACGCTCGACATCGTGCTCGGTGAAATCGACCGCTAACCAAACAGGGAAGGACCAGAGGGTGCCATGAGCGAAACGGCCCAAGAGGTACAGGATCAGGAAATCGATCTTACTGCCGCAAACAAGGTTCTGGACAAGTTCGAGGGGATGAAGGGTGCGCTGATGCCCGCCCTGCAGGAGATCCAGGAGCACTACGGATACCTCCCCGAGCCCACCATCCATCTGGTGGCCGAGCGGCTCAACGTCTACACCAGCCAGATCTACGGCGTGCTGACCTTCTATGCCCAGTTCCACCTGGAGCCCAGGGGCAAGTACATCGTCCGCGTCTGCATGGGAACCGCCTGCCACGTCAAGGGGGCCGGCCGCATCGCCGACACCATCGAGGACCGGCTGGGCATCGGTCACGCCGAGACGACCGAGGACCTCAAATTCACCGTCGAGCACGTGGCCTGCATCGGTGCCTGCGGCATGGCGCCCGTCATCATGGTCAACGACGGCACCTACGGCAGCATGACGGTGCAGAAGCTCGACGAGGTTCTCAACAAGTACAAGGCCATGGACTAGGGCCCGGCCCATACCGTACCAAACCAACCAAGGGAGCGGGGTGGAAAATCCTATGACCGCGAATGACCAGAAAATAAAGGTTCTGATCTGCCAGGGGACCGGTGGTTTTGCCGCCGGGGCCAAGGCGGTGGGCGAGGCCTTCGAGGCCGAGTTTACCAAGCAGGGGGTCGAGGCCCAGGTCGGCAAGCGCTGCACCGTCGTCGGCACCGGCTGCCGGGGCCTGTGCGCCAACGACGTGCTGGTCGACATCGAACTGCCGGGACAGGCTGCGGTGACCTACGATTTCGTCACCCCCGAGATGGTCCCCCAGATCGTCGAAGAGCACATCCTGAAGAACGAGCCGGTCGCAAAGAAGGTGGCCGGACCCTATTACGCAAAATTCCTCGAGAAGCAGAAGCGAGTCATTTTCTCCCGCTGCGGCACCATCGACGCCGAGAGCATCGAAGACTTCATCGAGCACAAGGGTTTCACCGGCATCCAGAAGGCGGTAACCATGAAGCCCGCCGAGGTCATCGAGGAAGTCAAGCGATCCGGCCTCCGGGGCCGTGGGGGCGGTGGCTTCCCCACCGGTGTGAAGTGGTCCTTCTGCGCCGCCTCCCCCGGTGACGACAAGTACCTGATCTGCAACGCCGACGAGGGGGACCCCGGGGCGTTCATGGACCGCTCCATCCTCGAGGGGGACCCCTACGGGGTCATCGAGGGGATGATGATCGCCTCCTATGCCGTCGGCTGCAAGAACGGCTACGTCTACTGCCGCGCCGAATACCCGCTGGCCATCAAGCGTCTCCAGCGGGCCATCGACACCTGCTACGAGAAGGGGATCCTCGGCAAGGACTGCATGGGTCTCGGTTTCTCCTTCGATCTCAAGATCAAGGCCGGCGCCGGCGCCTTCGTCTGCGGCGAGGAGACCGCCCTGATGGCCTCCATCGAGGGGCACCGCGGCATGTCGCGCCCCCGTCCTCCCTTCCCGGCCGTGCGCGGCCTCTGGGGCAAGCCGACCAACATCAACAACGTCGAGACCTTCGCCAACGTCTCCTACATCTTCTACAACGGCGCCGACTGGTACAACGCCATCGGCACCGAGGGGACCAAGGGGACCAAGATCTTCGCCCTCACCGGCAAGGTCAAGCATACGGGTCTCGTCGAGGTGCCCGCAGGCACCACCATGCGCGAGGTCATCTACGACGTCTGCGGCGGCATCCTCAAAAATCGCAAGTTCAAGGCCGTGCAGGCCGGCGGGCCCTCCGGGGGCTGTCTGCCTTCCGAGGCCCTGGACGCCCAGGTCGACTACGACTCCCTGATCAAGGCCGGTGCCATGATGGGCTCCGGGGGTCTGGTCGTCATGGACGAGACCACCTGCATGGTCGACATCGCCCGGTTCTTCCTCAACTTCACCCGCGTGGAGAGCTGCGGAAAGTGCATCCCCTGCCGCATCGGCCTGAAGATCATGCTCGAGGTTCTGGAGCGGATCACCTCGGGCAAGGGGCAGGAGGGGGACATCGAGCTGCTGCAGGACATGGCCATGGACATCAAGAAAAGCTCCCTGTGCGGTCTCGGCCAGACCGCTCCCAACCCCGTCCTTTCCACGATCCGCTACTTCCGGCACGAGTACGAGGCACATATCAAGGACAAGGCCTGCCCCTCCCACAGCTGCAAGCCGCTGCTCAAGTTCGAGGTTATCGACGCGGCCTGCAAGAAGTGCGGGATGTGCTTCAAGATCTGTCCGGTGGACGCTATCACGTGGGAGAAGGGCCAGCTGGCGGTGATCGACAAGGTCAAGTGCACCAAATGCACCTCCTGCTATGACGCCTGCCCCTTCATGGCCATCGAGTAGCCGGTACCCCAGCTGAATTGACACGAGGTCGAGATGGTAAATCTGACGATTGACGGCAAACAGATCGCGGTTCGCAAGACGGCCACCATTTACGAGGCCGCCCAGGAGGCGGGGGTCCATATCCCTGTCCTCTGCTACGCCAAGAAGCTTCTCCCCTACGGGGCCTGCCGGGTCTGCCTGGTCGAGGTGGAGCAGATGAAGGGGCGCCTCATCCCCGCCTGCACCACTCCTGTCACCGAGGGAATGGTGGTCCGCAGCACTTCGGACGAGATCCAGAAGGTGCGCAAGACCGTCCTGGAGTTCCTCCTCGTGAACCACGTGGTCGACTGTCCGGTCTGCGACAAGGGTGGCGAATGCGACCTGCAGGATCTCACCTACGAGTACGAGGTGGTGAAGAACCGCTTTGCCGGCGAGAAATTCGCCCTTCCCACCGACGAGGTCAACCCGCTCATCGAGCGCAACATGAACCGCTGCGTGCTCTGCGGCAAATGCGCCCGGGTCTGCGACGAGATCGTCGCCTACGGCTCCTACTCCTTCATCAACCGGGGATTCGAGACCAAGATCGCCACCGCCTACGACCGGGGACTCAACTGCGAGTTCTGCGGGCAGTGCGTCTCCATGTGCCCCGTGGGGGCCATTCTCCCCCGTCCCTTCAAATTCAAGGCCCGCCCCTGGCAGCTTCAGGAGGTCGACTCGGTCTGCGGATACTGCGGCAACGGCTGCACCGTGACCCTCGGGGTCAAGGACAACCAGGTTGAAACGATCCGCTTCAACGACAAGACCGGGGTCAACGACGGGAATCTCTGCATCCGGGGCCGCTTCGGCTACTCCTTTGTCAACAGCGAGGAGCGCCTGAAGAAGCCTCTGGTGCGCAAGGACGGCAAGCTGGTCGAGGCGAGCTGGGACGAGGCCCTGGATGCCGTCGCCGCAGGTTTCTCCAAGGCCGGCAAAGAGAAGGGGGTCGGTGTTCTCGCCGGCGCCCGTCTGAGCAACGAGGAGCTCTTCCTGCTCAAGCAGCTCTCGACCAAGACCCTGGGAACGGCTCACCTCGACCACTCGGGAGGGGAGTGCTACAAAGGGGTCACCGAGGGGCTTCAGCAGACCCTCGGTCTCGCGGCCTCGACGGGGACCTTCCCCCAGGTCGAGGAGTGCGACGTCATCCTCGCCGTCCGTTCCGACTTCTATGAAACCCACCCGGTTTTCGGCATGGTGGTCAACCAGGCCGTCAAGCGCAACGATGCCCAGCTCATCGTGGTCTCCGACAAGAAGGGGAAGTTCACCAAGCTCCCCCACGCCGAGACCCTGCTCTCCCGGCCCGGCCTCGAGGTGAACGTCCTCAACGCCATCGCCCAGGCCCTTTTCGCGGAAAACCTCGCGGTGACCGACGGGGTCGAAGGGGTCAGCGAACTCAAGGCGGCCCTGGCCGACTACACTCCCGAGAAGGTCGCGGCCGAAACGGGCGTTGACGCAGAGGCGATCCGGCAAGCCGCACGGCAGCTGGCCAAGGCCAAGAAGAGCGCCATCCTCCTCGCCTACGGCCTGCCCTACTCGGCCTACAGCCGGGAGCTTGCCGTGGCCGCAGCCAACCTCGCCATCCTCACCGGCAACGCCGGGCGCGAGGGCTCCGGTCTCTACCTCTGCGGCGAGAAGGCCAACAGCCAGGGGGCCATCGACCTCGGCATCCTCCCCGGCAAGGGGGGCATGGGCGCCCAGCAGATGCTCCAGGCAGCCGCCGAAGGCAATCTCTCGGCCCTCTACGTGGTGGCCGAGGATCCCCTTTCCTCCTATCCCGACCGGGGCAGGGTGGAGGCGGCCCTGAAAAAGGCCTCCTTCGTGGTGGTCCAGGATATTTTCCTCTCCCCCACCGCCCAGGAGGCCGACGTGGTGTTGCCCGCCGCCTCTTTCGCGGAGAAGGACGGCACCTTCACCAACGCCGAGCGCCGCATTCAGAGGGTTCGTCCCGGCATCAAGAGCCCGGGGGAAGCGCTGAGCGACTTCGCCATCTTCCAGAAGCTCGCCGCCAAGCTCGGAAGCCCGCTGACCTACACCGGCCCCGAGGCTGTCTTCGCCGTCATCGGACGGGAGGTGCCCGCCTACGCCGGCATCGATTTCGCCAAGCTCGGACCCCAGGGTGCGGTCTGGGGCGGGGAGCTCCTGGCACCCAAGGCCAAAAAGGTCGTGGCCGTCAAAGGGGGCAAGAAGATCGACGCCCCCCTGCAGATGGTCACCGGCAGCGCCCTTTACCACAGCGGAACCCTCTCCACCCGGGCCAAGGGGCCCCTGGCGGTGATCCCCGAGCCCTATCTCGAGCTGGGACGGGAGGATGCCAAGGCCATGGGCATTGCAGAGGGGGATGCGGTCAAACTCAAGGCCAAGGGTGTGGAGATCTCCCTCAAGGCCAAGGTCGACCGGCGCCTGCCCAAGGGCGTGGTCTTCGTTCCCTACCACTTCGCCTCCGCCGGCCTGAACCGCATCTATCAGGGTGAAGCAGCCCTGGCTGTCGAAGTGAGCAAGTAAACCCGAGAGTTCGGGAGGGATCATGGAATGTCCCAAGTGTAAAGCGACGGTGTCGGGCCGGGCGCGGTTCTGCGATCAGTGCGGCGCCAACCTCGTCGGTGACGCCGAATTTCTCCATCAGAAGGCCCTGGAGAATTACCACCGGGGGCAGATCGAGGAGTCGCTGAAGCTCTGGGACGAGTCGCTCTCCAAGGACCCCGGTTTCGCAAAGGCCCATTACTACAAAGGGCTGGCTCTTTACGACCGGGGGGATCTGCAGCAGGCCGTCGACTCCTTCCGGCGGGCCCTGCAGGGGGAAAAAGAGCTCTTCAGGGTCTACTTCAAGCTGGGAATGGCCCAATACGGCCTGGGCGATCTGGGCGGGAGCATCGAGAGTTTCAAAAAGGCCCTCGAGCTCAACCCGGGAAGCGCCGAAACCCACTACCGCCTCGGTCTCTCATACCTGCGCCATACGGATCTCGACCGGGCGCAGGAAGCCCTCGAGAAGGCGGTTCGCATCAACCCGGAATATACCCGGGCCCTCTACATCCTGGGGATGGTCTTCACCCAGAAGGGGGAGAGCGACGGGGCCATCGAGCAGTACCGCCGGGTGGTGGCCATCAGCCCCACCTACACCGCCGCCCGCTTCGACCTGGGGATGGCTCTCCAGAAGAAGGGGAGCCTGGCGGAGGCCGCCGAGGAGTTCCGGGCGGCCATAGAGGGGAACGAGAAGTTCGCCCCTGCCCTCTTCATGCTCGGCGAGGCCCATCGCAGGATGGGGGATTTCGGAGAAGCGGTCGGCTGCTACAACCGTTTCCTGAAGCTCAACCCCAAGGACAGCGACGCCTACGTGCGCATCGCCGAATGCAATGTCCAGCTCGACATGCTGGATGCGGCCCGGGAGGCCCTTCAGAAGGCCCTTGCCTTCAACCCTGGAAACACCGAGGCCAAGTACCTCCAGAAGCACCTCGGCGAGATGCGCACGCCGCACAAGCCCGGTTTCTGATCCGACGCTAAATCTCAACCATCAAGATAGGGGAAGAGGATTGTCATGACGCCTGAACTGTTGAGCCTGTCGAATGCTCCCTGGTGGATGTTCGTCGCCGCGATGCTGGCCAAGATCGGCGCGGTGTTCCTGGTCCTGGTGCTGATGGTCGCCTACTCGACCTGGGTCGAGCGCAAGGTGATCGGCCGCATGCAGACCCGACTGGGCCCCACCATGACCGGTTGGTTCGGCCTGCTCCAGCCCATCGCCGACGGCCTGAAGCTCTTCTTCAAGGAAGACATCATCCCTTCCCAGGCGAGCAAGCTGGCCTTCGTCCTCGCTCCGATGATGCTTCTCATCCCGGCCTTCATCACCATCGCGGTCGTCCCCTTCGGGCCCGATCTGGTGATCGGCGGATACATCATCCCGATGCAGATCACCGACCTCAACGTCGGCATCCTCTACGTGCTGGCCATGGCCGGCCTCGGGGTTTACGGGCTGGTGCTTGCGGGTTGGGCCTCCAACAGCAAGTATTCCCTGCTGGGAGGGATCCGCTCCTCGGCCCAGATGATCTCCTACGAGCTCGCGGCGGGCCTCTCCATCGTGGCCGTCTTCATGCTCTCCGAGACCCTGAGCCTGCGGGGAATCGTCGAGGCCCAGGTCCAGCCCCTCAACCAGGTGACCGGGTATCTCGCCTCCCTCCCCTCCTGGATCCCCAACTGGTACATCTTCACCCAGCCCTTGGCCTTCTTCCTCTTCCTGGTGACCTCCATGGCCGAGGTGAACCGTACCCCCTTCGACCTTCCCGAAGCGGAGACGGAACTGGTGTCGGGCTTCGGCACCGAGTACTCCTCCATGAAATACGCCCTCTTCTTCATGGCCGAGTACGCCAACATGCTGGTGGTTTCGGCGCTCCTCGCCACCCTCTTCCTGGGCGGGTGGGACGGACCCTTCTGGGGCGTAGCCAATTTCCTGATCAAGGTCTGCTGCTTCATGCTCTTCTTTATCTGGGTTCGGGCCACGGTTCCCCGGGTGCGCTACGACCAGCTGATGTTCCTGGGGTGGAAGGTTTTCCTCCCCCTGGCCCTGGTCAATATCGTGGTCACTGGCGCTGTCGTCATCTTCCTGCCGTAACCATTCCTTAAGACACGAGGATAGGACCATGTTCAAAGAGTTCGGTAAAGGTCTCTGGATCACCTTCAAGCACCTGCTGCCCGGGCACTCGACCACGGTGGAATACCCGAAGAAGAAGCTCCCGGTCGCCGAGCGCTTCCGTGGCCTGCACCGGCTGGTGCCGACCCAGGACCGCGAGAAATGCGTGGCCTGCTACCTCTGCCCCACCGTCTGCCCCGCCAAGTGCATCACGGTGGAGTCGGCGGAGAACGCCAAGGGGGAGAAGTATCCCAAGGTCTACAAGATCGACCTGCTGCGCTGCATCTTCTGCGGCTACTGCGTCGAGGCCTGCCCCGTGGAGGCGATCGAGATGACCAAGGAATACGAACTGGCCAATTACAAGCGGGAAGACTTCACCTACACCAAGGAACGCCTTCTGCGTTAACGAGTTAAAGGAGCGTTGAGTCCATGGAAACGTTGCTGTTCTATCCGGTCGCCCTGCTTGCGGTCCTCTCCGGGTTCCTGGTGGTCAAGTGCAAGAATCCCGTGCACAGTGCCCTGGCCCTGGTACTGACCTTTTTCTGCCTGGCCCTGCTCTACGTGGCCCTGCATGCCCCCTTCATGGCGGCCATTCAGATCATCGTCTATGCCGGGGCCATCATGGTCCTGATCATGTTCGTGATCATGCTCCTCAACCTCGGCACCGCCGTGACCACGCGCACCACCCATGCCGTGCTGGGCGGGGTCGTCTGCGGGCTGCTGGTGCTCTTCACCTCCTACCACTTCATCGGCAAGAGTGAAGTGACCGGAGCCTCCGGAGAGATGACGGCCGCGGTGGTGGAGCAGGTCGGTCACACCGAGCTGATCGGCCAGGCGCTCTTCACCCAGTTCCTCCTGCCCTTCGAGATCGCCTCGATCCTGCTCCTGGTGGCCATCGTCGGCGCCGTGGTGCTGGCCAAGCGGGAAGTCTAAAGCAGCTATCCGGAGGAGACCAACCATGATCCATCAATATCTCGGGCTCAGCGCCATTCTCTTCGCCCTCGGCACCTACGGGGTGCTCACCCGGCGCAACGCCATCGTCATCTTCATGTGCATCGAACTGATGCTCAACGCCGTCAACCTCTCCTTCATCGCCCTGTCGCACCACCTGGGCAACATCGACGGCCAGATCTTCGTCTTCTTCGTCATGACCGTTGCAGCCGCCGAGGCCGCCGTGGGCCTGGCGCTGATGATCACCTTTTTCCGCAACAAGGAATCGATCGACGTCGACGATGTCAATCTGCTCAAGTGGTAGCCTGCAATCGAATTTCGGGGTCTTAATTCGGCCAGAGGAGACATAGATGTACAGTTATGATTACCTGTGGGTCATCCCGCTGCTGCCCCTGCTGGGCTCGATCGTCAACGGCCTTCTGGGCAAAAAGGTGCTGAAGAAAGAATGGCTCATCGGTGGTCTCGGGACCCTGGCCATTTTCGGTTCCTTCCTGGTCTCGGCGACCTATTTCTTCCGCCTTCTCGGGGATCCGGAGAAGGTCCACGAGAAGGTGATCGGCTCCTGGATGTCCGTGGGGAACCTGCAGATCGACTGGGGCTTCCTCCTCGATCCCCTCTCGGCGCTGATGCTGATGGTGGTCACGGGGGTCGGCTCCCTGATCCACCTCTACTCCATCGGCTACATGCACGGCGAGGAAGGGTTCTACCGCTACTTTTCCTACCTGAACCTCTTCGCCTTCTCCATGCTGATGCTGGTGCTGGGGAACAACGCCCTGGTCATGTTCATCGGCTGGGAGGGGGTGGGCCTCTGCTCCTACCTGCTGATCGGCTACTACTTCCACAAGCAGAGCGCCGGGGACGCGGCCAAGAAGGCCTTCGTGGTCAACCGGATCGGCGACTTCGGCTTCCTGGTCGGCCTCTTCCTGATCTACTGGAGCCTCGGCAGCGGCCACGGGATCTGGACCCTGAACTTCGTCGAGATCGCACAGCACGGCCACCTGCTCGGGGCCGGCAGCATCGTGGTGACCGTGGCGACCCTCTGCTTCTTCCTGGGGGCCACCGGCAAATCGGCGCAGATTCCCCTCTACACCTGGCTTCCCGACGCCATGGAAGGCCCCACCCCGGTTTCGGCCCTGATCCATGCCGCCACCATGGTCACCGCCGGCGTCTACATGATCGGCCGCATGAACGGGCTCTTCGCCATGGCCCCCGACACCATGATGGTGGTCGCCATCGTCGGTGGCGCCACCGCCATCTTCGCCGCCTCCATCGGCCTGGCGCAGAACGACATCAAGCGGGTTCTGGCCTACTCCACCGTTTCCCAGCTCGGCTACATGTTCCTGGCCATGGGGGTCGGCGCCTTCACCGCCGGCGTCTTCCACCTGATGACCCACGCCTTCTTCAAGGCCTGCCTCTTCCTCGGGTCGGGCTCGGTCATCCACGCCATGCACCATGCCTATCACCACGGCCATCTGCATGACGATC
>JBFHXN010000014.1:0-14960 GCA_041598955.1 Desulfuromonadales bacterium
AAGTTCAACCTGCTGACCCTCTCCCTGGTGCTCGTGACCGCCCTGGGAATCGGGGGGTACGTCTGGGTGGACGAGGGCCGAGACAAGCACCGGGAGCTTCTCTCCCGGGGGGTCTCCCTGGCGGCCATGGCGGCCCAGAACAGCGAGTACGGCATCTACACGGGAGACCGGGAGATCCTCCTTTCCCTGGTGGAGAGCCTCTTCGCCGACGAGACGGTGGCCTACGTGGCCGTTCTCGATCCCCAGCGGGAGACCCTCGCCCTTCGCACGGCAGGGTCCGGTCGCCGCCTCCCGGTTCTGCCGGAGCACCGGGCGGCCGAGGGAAGGCGGGGGGCGAGCTATGCAGAGGTCTGCGACCCCGCCGGACGGCACTACCTCGACGTCCTGATGCCGGTGGTGAGCCGACCCGACCCCGAGCTCGACGGTCTCTTCCCCGGATCGGTCCCGGCCGAGAGGATCCTCGGATACGTCCGTCTCGGGCTCGACGACGGGAGGGTCGAGGCCCGGATGACACAGTTCGTCCTCTCGGTGCTCGGTTTCACCGGGTGCCTCCTTCTGCTCGGCGGGGGGGCGACCCTTCTCATCACCCGTCGGATTGCGGCCCCCCTTGATGCCTTCGCCGCCGCGGCCCAGAGGATAGCCGAGGGGGAGTTCGATCAGACCATCGACGCGCCGGGCTCCGGCGAGGTCGCCCACCTGGGCGAGTCCTTCAACCATATGCTCGCCCAGCTCCGGCACTATCGGGCCGAGGCCGAAAAAAACCAGCACGACCTCGAGGGGCAGGTGGACAGCAGGACCCGGGAGCTGCAGCAGGCCATGGACCGGGCCTATGCCCTCGCCCACGAGGCCGAGCAGGCCAACCGGGCCAAGTCCCAGTTCCTGGCCAACATGAGCCACGAGATCCGCACCCCCATGAACGGGGTGCTCGGGATGACCGAGCTTCTGCTGGAGAGTGCCCTCGACGCCGAGCAGAAGCGCTTCGCCGAGACGGTGCGCAGTTCGGGGGAGAGCCTGCTCTGCATCATCAACGACATCCTCGACTTCTCCAAGATCGAGGCGGGCAAGCTCGAGCTCGAGGTCATCCCCTTCGACCTGCGGCAGCTGGTGGAGGACACCGCCCAGCTCTTCGCCGGCCGGGCCCACGCCAAGGCCCTGGAGCTGGCGGTGCTGATCCCCGAGGAGGTCCCCGTCAACCTGCGGGGGGATCCGAGCCGGCTGCGCCAGGTGTTGAGCAACCTGATCGGAAACGCCATCAAGTTCACCGAACGGGGGGAGGTCGTTGTGCGGGTGACCCCCGAGGGGGAGGAAGGGGAGGTCGCCAGGCTTCATTTCTCCGTCCGGGACACCGGGACGGGGCTCACGGAGCAGGAGCGCTCACGGCTCTTCCGTCCCTTCACCCAGGCCGACGGTTCGACCACCCGCAAATACGGCGGCACGGGCCTGGGGCTCGCCATCTCCAAGGAACTGGTGGAGATGATGGGGGGGGAGATCGGCCTGGAGAGCGCCCCCGGGGAGGGGTCGACCTTCTGGTTCCGTGTGGGGGTGGAGAAGAATCCCGGCCAGCCTGTCTCCCAGGTGGTGCCGCGCTGGGAGCTCAAGGGGGTCAAGGCCCTGGTGATCGACGACAACGCGACCAACTGCCATATCCTCGAGCATCAGGGGGCCTCCTGGGGGATGGCCTGCGAGAGCGCCCCCTCGGGCCCCGAGGGGCTCGAGCGCTTGCGGCAGGCGGCGACGGATGCCCCCTACGACCTGGTCATCCTCGACATGCACATGCCCGAGATGGACGGGCTCGAGGTGGCCCGCCGGATCAAGGCCGACCCCCAGCTAAGCACGGCCCGGATGGTCATGCTGACCTCCGTGGGCCTTCGGGGGGACGGGCAGGCGGCCCGCCAGGCGGGGATCCAGGCCTACCTGACCAAGCCCGTGCGCCAGGCCGAGCTCTACCAGTGCCTGGCCGAGGTCATGGGGCGCCCCGACACGGCGGCGGCCGACCTGGTCACCCGCCACAGTCTCCAGGAGGCGGCCGGGAAGATCGTCGCCCACGTGCTGGTGGCCGAGGACAATCCCATCAACCAGGAGGTCGCCATGGGGATGCTGCGCCGCTTCGGCTGCCGGGTCGACCTGGCCTCCAACGGCCGGGAGGCGGTGGAAGCCGTCTCGCGGGTTCCCTACGACCTGGTCTTCATGGACTGCCAGATGCCAGAGCTCGACGGTTACGGAGCGACCTCCGAGATCCGGGCCCTGGAAAAGGAAGGGCGCTGGGAGCGACCCCTGCCCATCATCGCCCTCACCGCCCACGCCCTGGAGGGGGACCGGGAGAGGTGTCTGGCCGCCGGGATGGACGATTACCTGAGCAAGCCCTTCAAGCAGGGGCAGCTCCGTGACCTGCTCGACCGGTGGCTCTCCCGGACCGGGACGTCCGAGGGGTCGGAGTTCCCGCCCGGGCCCCCTTCCTCCCTGCCTGCCCTTGGACTCGGACCGAAGCCGGGTTCGGAAGCCGGAGGGGAAGAGGAGTCTCTTGACCGGCAGGCCCTGGAGACGATACGCTCCCTGGGGGCCGAAGAGGACGAGGACCTGCTGGGGCGGGTGATCGGCCTCTTTCTCGGGCGGGCTCCCGTCCAGTTCGAGGAGATGGCCGCCGCCCTCGCCGCCGGTCGGCCCCAGGAACTGTTCAAGGTGGCCCACACCCTCAAATCGAGCAGCGCCAACCTCGGGGCCCGCAAACTCTCGGCCCTCTGCCTGAAACTGGAAACCCTGGGGAAAAACGATACCCTGGAGGGTACAGCGGAGCTCCTGGCCTCGGCCCGGCAGGAGTTCGACCTGGTGGCCGCGGAGCTGGCCGCAGAAAGCGGGAACCTATGAAAAGTCAGAAATCCGAAGAGCAGGCCCCACGGATTCTGATCGTGGATGATGACCCCGGGTTGCGGCTCCAGTTGAGGGCCGCCCTGAAAAAATCGGGGTTCACCGTGGCCGAGGCCGAAAACGGGGAGGAAGCCCTGGCCTCTTTCGCCGCGGATCGGCCCGCGGCCATCCTCCTCGACGTGGTCATGCCGGGGATGGACGGCTTCGGCGTCTGCAGGGAAATCCGCGCCCGAGCCGGGGGGGAGCACATCCCGGTGCTCATGATGACGGGGCTGGAGGATATCGACGCCATCCACCGGGCCTTCGAGGCCGGGGCGACGGACTTCATCTCCAAGCCGGTCAACTGGGCCATGCTCGACTACCGCATCCGCTACATGCTCCGGTCGAGCGAGACCTTCGAGGCCCTGCGCAAGAGCCAGGAGAGGCTGGCCCTGGCCCAGGAGATCGCCCGCATCGGTCACTGGGAAATCGATCGTGTCTCGGGCCGGGTGCAGCTCTCCGGGGCGGCGGCCGAGCTTCTGGGCCTCAGGGAGGCCAAGGGAGGCCCCGCCGCGGAGCTCTTCTCCGCCTGCGCCGTCCCCGAGGATCGCGGCCGGGTTCGCCAGGCCATCGGAACCGCCCTGGCGGAGGGAGTCCCCTTCGAGCTCTTCTATCGCCTGGTGGCGGGGGAGAGGGAGACGGTCGTCTGCAACCGGGCGAAGCTGGTGCATGCCGAAAAGGGAGGGGCGACCACCCTGCTCGGGACGGTGCAGGATGTCACCGAGCTGCGCAAAGCCCAGGAGAGGGTTCACTTTCTCGCCTATTACGACGAGCTCACGGGGCTGGGGAACCGGGCCCTCTTCAACGACCGCATCGAGCAGGCCATCGCCAGCGCAAGTCGCCACAACCGGGTGGGAGGGCTGCTCTACCTCGACCTCGATCATTTCAAGCGGATCAACGACACCCTCGGTCACCGCCGGGGGGATCTGCTGCTCAAGCAGGTGGCCGAGCGGCTCCGTCACTACGTGCGCAAGGCCGATCTGGTCAGCCGCCCGGAGAACGGCGACACCACGGGGAGCGTCTCCCGGCTCGGCGGGGATGAGTTCACGGTCCTTCTCGCAGAACTTCGCCAACCCCAGGATGCCGCCCAGGTGGCCCAGCGGTTGCTGGAACTTCTGGCCGAACCCTTCCTGGTCGACGGGGAAGAGGTTTTTCTCACCGCCTCCATCGGCATCAGCATCTACCCCCACGACGGGGAGGACCCCGAGACCCTTCTCAAGAACGCCGACACCGCCATGTCGGCGGCCAAGGAGAGGGGGCGCAACAGCTACCAGTTCTACGAGGAATCGATGACCGCCCACGCCCTGGAGCGGATGGCGGTGGAGACCGACCTGCGCCGGGCCGTCGAGCGAAAGGAGTTCCAGCTCTACTACCAGCCCCTGGTGGACCTCGCCGGGGGGCGGATCGCCGGGGCCGAGGCCCTGATCCGCTGGAACCATCCCGGTCGCGGGCTCGTTTCCCCGGCGGAGTTTATCCCGGTGGCCGAGGAGTCGGGGCTCATCGTCCCCATGGGAAACTGGGTCCTGCGGGAGGCCGCCCAGCAGAACAGGGCCTGGAAGCAGGCAGGCCTTCACCCCTTGAGGGTGTCGGTGAACCTCTCGGCGCGCCAGTTCACGCAGGACGACGTGGTTGCCCGGGTGCGCGAAGCCCTCAAAGAGAGCGGGCTGCCCGGGAGCGATCTGGAGCTGGAGATCACCGAGAGCCTGCTCATGGACAACACCGACAGGGCGGCGAAGATCCTTCGTTCCCTCAAGGAGCTGGGGGTGCGCATCGCCATCGACGATTTCGGCACCGGCTACTCCTCCCTGAGCTATCTCAAGGCCTTCCCCATCGACACCCTGAAGATCGACCGCTCCTTTATCAAGAACATGATCGAGAAGCCCGACGACGCGGCTGCCATCGTCGAGGCGATCATCGCCATGGCCAAGGCCCTGCGGCTCAAGGTGGTGGCCGAGGGGGTCGAGACCCGGGAGCAGCTCTCCTTTCTGCAGATGCTCGGCTGCGACCAGGTGCAGGGGTTTTTCTTCAGCCGCCCCGTTCCCGCCCCCGACTTCGCCACCCTGCTCAAGGAGGGTGTCAAGGTCTGACCGGGGCGCCCTGGAACCCGCCCGAACAGTCCCGGATGGCGGCTCTCCGCCATCCGGCCCATGTGTGACGCCCGGCGCCCTTCTCTCAGGCCGGGCGTTTCGCATTTTTCTGGATCCCGAGGGTTTTTCATCGGGTCCATCCTGTCCCGTGGGCATGTTAATTGCTGCCTCTCCTCGTGAGTGGCCTTTCAGCACAATGCGGAGGAATTCAATGACACAGAGAAAATGGATGGCGATAGTCGCCCTGTCGATGGTTTCGGCGGTTTTCCTGGCGGGGTGCCAGAAAGAGAAGGAACCCCTGGAGGTGTCAAAAAAAGAACTCCTGATCTACTGCGGCATCACCATGATCCGCCCCATGGCCGAGATCGCCCGGGTGATCGAAGCGCAGGAGAACTGCAAAATCACCATCATCAAGGACGGTTCCGGCAACCTGCTCAAGGCGATCAAGGCGAACGGGGTGGGGGATCTCTATCTCCCCGGCTCCGACTCCTACATCGAGACCTGCCTCAAGGAGGGGCTGGTCACCGAGACGGCCTTCGTGGGCTACAACAAGGCGGCGCTGATGGTGCAGAAGGGCAACCCCAAGGCGATCACCGCCGACCTCGACAATCTGGCCAAACCCGACTATTACGTGGTCATCGGCAACGCGAAAAGCGGCAGCATCGGCAAGGAGACGAAACTCATCCTGGAGAAGAAGGGGATCTACGACAAGGTCCTGGCCAACACCAAACATCTGACCACCGACTCCAAGGACCTGATCACCTACCTCAAGACCAAGGAGGCCGACCTGGTGATCAACTGGTACGCCACGGCGACCTGGGAGGAGAACCGGGACCATGTCGACGTACTCCCCATCGACCCAAAATACGCCACCCCCGAGAAGCTGGTCCTGGGGCTGCTGAACATCTCGAGCCACCCCGACATCGCCCGCAAGTTCATGGCCTACGCGTCCTCCGAGCAGGGAAAGGCGATCTTCGACAAGTATGGCCTCTACAACGTCCAATAGCCTGCTGCGCAGGGGCTCCAGTTTTTTCAGGCGCCTCATCGACGAGCCGATCAAGCGCAAGATCCTAGTCCTCGTGCTGGGTCTCTTCGTGGCGATGGTGGTCCTGGTGGTCGTGGAGGACGTGAGTCACAGCCTCACGGAGAGCCACGACCGGGACCTGCTGAACCAGGGCTCCCGCGCCTCCCTGGGGAAGGTCATCCTGAAGAACCTGCTCCTGCTCGAACTGGAGATCTCCCGGGTGGCCGCCGAGAAGGACATCCGCGGCCTGGAGGTCTCGAAGAAGAAGATCGAGTCCTCCATCGGCAACGTGAAGGAGGTCCTTCAGGTCCTGAGCCAGGGTGGCGTCTTCGAAGAGGTCATGCCGGTCAATTTCTACAACGTCAACGAGATCCGGGAGCCGATCGCCTTCACCCCCCCCGCCGAAGGGGGGTACGTCATCGAGGTGATCGAACTCACCCCCAAGATCATGGAGGTGGAGCAGATCGCGGCGGGTCTTCTGGAGAGCCGGCGAGGGGAGCTGGCCTCTCCGGACGGCGAGGACAGGGAGGCTTTTGCCAACTACGGGCACCTCCTGGTTCTGCAGGCCGAGGGGGTCCTTTTCCGTTCCAGGGAGCACGCCAACAAGATTTTCTACGACATCCGGCAGAGCATCGAGCGCCTCGAAGAAATGAAGGGCGCCCAGATCCGGCAGGTGAACCTGCTCCATTTCGGCATCGTGGGCGTCATAGGGCTCGGTGCCCTTATTCTTTTTCTGCGGGTTACGGCGCAGATCGGCCGGATCATTCAGGAGCGCCAGGAATACGCCGACCATCTTCAGCAGGCGAGAAAAAGCGTCGAGATGGTTCTGGAGGCCCTTCCCGTGGGGATCGCCGTCGTCGGGGAGGATTTCACCGTGCGCCAGGCCAATCAGGCCACGCTGAAACTTCTGGGAGCTGACGGAGAGGACGAGGTCCTGGGGAGAAGCTGCGCCGAGATCTTCGGACGGGATGCGGAAGGGTGTCCCATCGTCCGGGGGGGGAAGGGGAGCTACGAAAACGAGACCGAGCTTTTCACCCTGGGGGGGGAGAAGGTTCCCATCCTCAAGAGCGCCATCCCCATCCGGCTCGGGGAGGAGGAAGTCATCCTCGAGGCCTTCATGGACATCTCGGCCCGAAAGCAGGCGGAGCGGGAGCTGCTGGAGAGCAAGGCCTTCATCGACGCCATCCTCGAGTCGGCCCCGGCGGGGATCATCGTCATCGACGCCGAGACCCACACCATCGTGGACCTCAACCAGAGCGCCCTGGGTCTCGTCGGGGCCAGCCGCGAGGAGGTTCTGGGAAAAGTCTGCCATCAGTTCATCTGCCCGGCCGAAATGGGCAGGTGCCCCATCACCGACCTCAACCAGGAGGTCGACTGCTCGGAGCGGATCCTCATCACCGCCTCCGGCGGGAGGCAGCACGTGCTCAAGAGCGTGGCCCGGGCCACCCTGCGGGGGCGCCCCTGTCTGGTGGAGAGCTTCGTCGACATCACCGAGCGCAAACTTGCCGAGGAGGCCCTGATCCGGGAGACCTCCAAGCTCAGCGCCATGTACCAGGGGATGGAGGAAGGGGTCGTCTTCGCTGACGGGGAGGGGAGGATCATCGACGTCAACCGGTTCTTCTGCACCCTCACGGGCTATTCCCCCGAGAGCGTCCAGGGGCGGGAGATTACGGAAATATTTGCGGCCGAAGACCGGGGGAAAGTGGAGTCGGCTCTTGCCGATTTCAAGGCCCGGAGGGTGGTCGACGGGGTGCAGCTGAACCTGGAGGAGTATTTCGGCATCGACGCCTTTCTCCGGCTTCAGCCGATCTTCCGCGGAGAGCTCTTCGACGGAGTCTTCCTCAACATCGTCGACGTCACCGAACTTGCCAAGGCCCGGCGCAGGGCGGAGGCCTCCTCCCGGGCGAAGAGCGAGTTTCTGGCCAACATGAGCCACGAAATCCGCACCCCCATGAACGGGGTCCTGGGGATGACGGAGCTCCTGCTCGAGAGCGAGCTTACCCCGGAGCAGAAAAGGTTCGCCCAGACGGTGCGCAGTTCCGGGGAGGCTCTGCTCTGCCTGCTCAACGACATCCTCGACCTCTCCAAGATCGAGGCCGGAAAGCTCGAGCTGGAGACCATCGAATTCGACCTGCGCCCCCTGGTGGAGGATGTGGCCCAGCTGCTCGCCCCGGCCGCCCATGCCAAGGGGCTGGAGCTCGCCGTCTTCATCCCAGAGGAGGTGCCCACGGACCTCTCCGGTGACCCGAGCCGGCTCCGCCAGGTGCTGACCAACCTGGTCGGAAATGCCGTCAAGTTCACCGAGCGGGGAGAGGTCCTGATCCGGGTTTCGTCCCTCGAAGCAGCCCCGGATGCAGCCAGGCTCCATTTCGAGGTCATCGATACGGGCATCGGCATCGCCGAGGAGGTCTGCCGCAATCTCTTCCAGCCCTTCGCCCAGGCCGACGGTTCGACCACCCGAAGGTACGGCGGCACGGGGCTGGGGCTCTCCATCTCCAAAAAGCTCGTGGAGATGATGGGGGGAGAGATCGGGGTGGAGAGCTCGCCGGGGGAGGGGTCGAATTTCTGCTTCGACCTCCCCTTCGCCAGGAACCGGAAGAGTCAGGCCGCCCTGGAATATTCGGGCAAAATCCTGGAGGGGCGCCGGATTCTGGTGGTGGATGACAACGCCACCAACCGGGAGATCCTCGAGCACCAGGTCACCTCCTGGGGGATGATGTGCACCGCTGTGGACAATGGCCCCGACGGGCTGGAGCAGCTGAGGGGCGGGGTGGCCGGGGGGCGCCCCTTCGATCTGGCCATCCTCGACATGCACATGCCTCTGATGGACGGACTGGAGCTGGCCCGCCGGATCAAGGACGACCCGGCCCTGGGAAAGGTGCGGATGGTCATGCTGACCTCCGTGGGGCTGCGGGGGGACGCCCAGGCCGCGCGCAAGGCCGGAATCCAGGCCTATCTCACCAAGCCGACCCGGCGGCTGGAGCTCTTCAACTGCCTGCTGGCGGTCATGAATCCGGCCGGCGCCGAAGAGACGGGCAGACTCATCACCCGCCACAGCCTTGCCGAGTGCCGATGGGAATTCAAGGCCGACATCCTGCTCGTGGAGGACAATCCGGTCAACAGCGAGGTCGCCCTGCGGATGCTGGGCAAGTTCGGCTGCCGGGTCGACCACGCGGTCAACGGCCGGGCGGCTCTGGAGGCTTGGGAAAAAGGGAGATACGACCTGATCTTCATGGATTGCCAGATGCCGGTGATGGACGGATATCGGGCCACGGAAAAAATCAGGGAATCGGAGGAGGGGGGGGAGAAAAAGAGGGTGCCCATCGTCGCCATGACCGCCCATGCCCTGCAGGGGGACCGGGACCGCTGCCTGGAGGCGGGGATGGACGATTTCCTGAGCAAACCCTTCGGCCAGGCCCAGCTCCTGGAAATGCTCGGGCGGTGGCTTCCCGGAGCCGGAGTTCCCGAAGAGGCTCGGGAGGACCAGGCGGCTTTGGAGTTGAAGGGAGGGGGCGAAAGGGGCGAAGCGGCAGAGCCTGGGGCCGGTGCAGGTCCGGAGCCCGCGCCTATCGACCGCGAGGCTCTGGAGATCATCCGTTCCCTGGGCTCGGAGGAGGAGGACCTGCTGGGACAAGTGGTCGGCCTCTATCGCGAGCAGGCCCCTCTTCATCTCGCGGGGATGTCCGAGTCCCTGGCTTCCGGGGATCCCCAGGGACTCTTCCGGGCGGCCCATACCCTCAAGTCGAGCAGCGCCAACCTGGGCGCCCTTAAGCTCTCCGAGCTCTGCCTGGAGCTCGAGAACCGGGGGCGCAACAACCAGCTCCAGGGCGCCGAAGGGGTTTTGGAGGCGTTGCGCGACGAATATGCCCGAGTGGAGGCAGCTCTTGCTGCGGAGGTGGAAAGACCCGCCTGTTGAGGTCTCCGGCGGCGGGGCGCCCCTTCCAGGGCACCGATGGTTGACTTGAGCCCGTCGCTCCCATTATTATGATGAAAGTGCCGCGCCCGGTCCTCCTTGCAAAGGCCGGGCGTGTTCCGTTTAACGTCAGGCATTGGAAAGAACCATGGCCATTCTCAGGATTCTTCACTACCCCGAGCCCCTGTTGCAGAGGCTCTCCGAGCCCGTCGCGGAGGTCACCGCCGAGCTGCAGGCTCTGGCCCGCGACATGGCCGAGACCATGTACGACGCCCCGGGCGTGGGCCTGGCCGCTCCCCAGGTGGGAGTCCTCAAGCGCCTGGTGGTGCTCGACTGCGCCCCCAAGGAGGCTTCTCCCCAGCTCATCACCGCCTTCAACCCCGAGATCGTCGATCGCCGGGGGGAAGTCTGCGAGGAGGAGGGGTGTCTTTCGGTGCCCGGCTACTATACCAGCGTCAAACGGGCCGCCGAGGTGCGGGTGCGCTTTCTGGACATCGCGGGCAAGCCGGTGGAGATGGAGGCCACGGGCCTTCTCGCCGTCGCCTTCCAGCACGAGATCGACCACCTCGACGGCATCCTCTTCGTCGACCGGCTCTCCTCCCTGAAAAAGGGGATGTTCCGGAAGAAATATCAGAAAATGCTCGCCCGCCAGGAGGCCGAATGATCGAGCCCCGCTCCCTGCGTACCGTCTTCATGGGGACCCCCGAATTCGCCCTCTCCACCCTCGAGGGGCTCATCGCCTCCGGGGTGAACCTGGTCGGCGCCTTCACCCAGCCCGACCGCCCCAAGGGGCGGGGCAACCGCCTGACCCCGCCTCCGGTGAAGGTCCTGGCCGAAAGCCACGGCATCCCCGTCTTCCAGCCGGCCAAGCTGCGGGACCCGGCGGCGGTGGAAGAGCTGCGCCGCCTCGCCCCCGACCTGGTGGTGGTGGTCGCCTACGGGCAGATTCTCCCCAAGAGCGTGCTGGAGATTCCCCGGCATGGCTGCATCAATGTTCATGCCTCCCTGCTCCCCCGCTACCGGGGGGCGGCGCCGATCAACAAGGCGATCCTGGAGGGGGAGGCCGAAACGGGGGTCACCACCATGATGATGGACGTGGGCCTCGACACCGGCGACATGCTGGTCAAGCGGGCGATCCCTATCGGTCCGGAGGAGACCGCCGGCGAGCTCCACGACCGGCTGGCGGTGCTCGGACGGGAGGCGATGGAGGAGACCCTGCGCCGTCTCTTCGCTGGGACCCTGGTCCCCGAGCCCCAGGACGACGCCCTGAGCACCTACGCGCCGATGCTCAAGAAGGAGGACGGGCGCATCGACTGGCAGGCCCCGGCCCGAAAGATTCATGACCAGGCCCGGGGGCTCGACCCCTGGCCCGGAGCCTATACCCACCTGGAGGGGGAAGTCCTGAAGGTCGCCCGCACCCGGTGGGAGCCGGACGCCGCCGGATCGCCGGGGAGCGTTGTTTCCGCCGGACCCGAGGGGGTGCGCATCGCCTGCGGCGAGGGGGTCCTGGTGGTCGGGGCCCTGCAGCTGCCGGGCAAGAAGATGCTCCCCGCCGCCGAGTTTCTCCGCGGCCGATCCCTCCCCCCCGGGACCCGCCTGGAGCCCTGACTTGTCCAGCCCCCATTCCGATTCCGACGTCTACCAGCCGCGCAAGCGCATCTTCATCGCCCTGCTCGGCGGCGCCTGCGCCTTCGTTCTGGCGCTGGCCTTCCTGCTCTGGTGGGTTCCGAGCGTCGGGCTCTCCAGCATCCACCCGGTTCTCCCGCTTCTCTTCGGCGCGACCCTGGGCCTGCTCGCCCTGGTCATCGTCGCCGGCCTGGCCCTCCTTATCCTCACCCTGCTCACCGGTCGCGATCTCTTCTTCTCCGAACGGCTGAGGGGCCTGGTCATCCGCTACCTCTTCCCGGGGATCATCGGGCTCGGAAGGCTCCTCGGCATCGACCGGGACACCCTGCAGCAGTCCTTCATCGCCCTCAACAACCAACTGGTCCGCGCCAAGCGGTTGCGGGTTCCCGCCGAGCGGGCCCTGGTACTTCTCCCCCACTGCATCCAGCTCTTCGACTGCGCCATCAAGATCACCGGGGACGTGAACAAGTGCGTCCGCTGCGGCCAGTGCGACATCTCGGGGCTGGTGGGGGCGGCACAGAAGCGGGGAATCGACATCGCCGTGGCCACCGGCGGCACCCTGGCCCGCAAGCTCATCGTCGAGAAACGACCCCGCTTCATTCTCGCCGTGGCCTGCGAGAGGGACCTCACCTCGGGCATCCGCGACGCCTACCCCCTGCCGGTGATCGGCATCCTCAACCGCCGCCCCCACGGACCCTGTTTCAACACCGCCATCATTCTGGCCGAAGTGGAGGCCGCCCTGGAGGAGCATGTCCTGCCTTGATTTCGGCCGGGGCGTGATTATATTGTCATCCTCCCCCGGGCCCTGGCCCCTTGAGCCTTGCGAGGTGAACACGCCATGAACACGCTGCGTACCGTATTTCTGATGACCCTTCTCACCTTGCTGCTGGTTCTCGTCGGCGGTGCCGTCGGCGGCCGGGGCGGGGCCCTTTTCGCCCTGGTCATGGCCGGGGTGATGAACCTCGGCTCCTACTGGTTCTCCGACAAGATCGTGCTCGCCATGTACCGGGGGCGCCAGGTTGAGAGCGGCCCCCTCCACGACGTCGTCCGGGAGATCTGCCTGCGCAACTCCCTGCCCATGCCGCGGGTCTACATCCTCCCCCAGGCGACCCCCAACGCCTTCGCCACGGGGCGCAACCCCCGGCATGCCGTGGTGGCCGCCACCGAAGGAATTCTGCAGATTCTCACCCGGGAGGAGCTGCTCGGGGTCATGGCCCACGAGATGGCCCATGTGCGAAACCGGGATATCCTCATCGGTTCCATCGCCGCCACCATCGCCGGCGCCATCTCCTACCTGGGGCACATGGCCTTTTTCTTCGGAGGGCGCAACGACGAGGATTCCAATCCCTTCGCCCTGATCCTGACTCTGATCTTCGCTCCCCTGGCGGCGATGCTGGTGCAGATGGCCGTTTCCCGCTCCCGGGAGTACGAGGCGGACCGCGGTGGGGCGAGGATGGCAGGGAACCCCCATTACCTGGCGAGCGCCCTGCGCAAGCTCGAGAGCGCCAACCGCCAGATACCCATGGTTCAGGCCAACGAGGCGACGGCCCACATGTTCATCGTGAATCCCCTGCGCGGGGGCGGGCTGCGGTCCCTTTTCTCCACCCACCCGCCGGTGGAGGAGCGTATCCGGCGCCTGGAGAGCATGGGGATGGGGTAGCCGTTGGCCTACCCTCTCCTCCCTGTGAAAAAGAGACAGGGGCGTGCCGGGCACGCCCCTGTTTTTTCTGGATTTGATGGAAATACCATCGATCTCCTTTACTGGAAGTGAAAAGCGAACATCAACTTCGCCGGTCCCGGCCGGCCGCCGGGTTACTTTTCTTGACCGGCCAAGAAAAGTAACCAAAAGAAGGCCGTTTTTGGCGCTGCGCCGGCATTACTGTCGCCAAGGGATGGTGGTTCGCTGGAACAGGTCCTGATAAGGGCGACCGGTTCGTCTTCGTCGGTCCCACGGCACCACCGGAGGTGGGGTGATGGCAGTCTGCCAGGCTCTCACAAGGATCGGCCGTGGGTGGATTTTTTTAAACAGGACAACCCTTCTTTTCTCTCAGAGAAATAGAGCCGCCGTGATCCAGGACGTGAAGGCGCAGGTTCCAATTTTGACCCGCAACAGTAATGCCCCCCGCAGGGGAGAAGGCATTTTTTGCTTACTTTTTGTTGCCGCTTGGACAAAAAGTAAGGCGTCTGGCGGGACGCGACCCGCCGGTTTCGATTTGGGGCTGAATTTCCCAAAGAAGACAACCCCAAATTTACCGATCCCTCCTCTCTAGCCACGGCTTACAATTTTTAAAGGATGACCCTTTGACATCCACCGATCCCAGAAAAATCGCTTACGAGGTCCTCTCCCGGGTGGAACAGGGAGCCTACTCCGACCTCGCCCTCGACGCCGCACTCGATCGCGCCCGGGGGCTCGACCCCCGGGACCGGGGGCTGGTGACCGAGCTGGTCTACGGGGTCCTGCGTCACCGCAACCGCCTCGACTTCGCCCTGGCCCGGTGCAGCAGCCAGCCTCTGAGCCGCCTCGAATCGGCGGTGCTTCAGCTGCTGAGGCTGGGGGCCTACCAGCTCCTCTGCCTCGACCGGGTTCCGGAGCGGGCCGCCGTTCATACGAGCGTGGAGCTGGCCCGGCATCTGGGCCTGGAGCGGGTTACGGGGTACATCAACGGCGCCCTTCGGGCCCTCGTCCGGAAGCGCTCCGAGATCCCCTGGCCCTCCGCCGATGAGCCCCTGGCCTGCCTGGAGAACACCTTTTCCCTTCCCCCCTGGCTCGCCTCCCGCTGGCTTGCGGAGATGGGGCCCGCCGAGGCCCTTGCCCTGGGCGAGGCGATGCTCGAGCAGCCCCCCTTCACCGTGCGGGTCAATACCCTCAAGACCGACCGGGACGCCTTTCTCGCCGCCCTGGAACGGGCCGGCCACGGGGCACGCCCCTGCCGCTTCGCCCCCGAGGGGGTGGTGGTCGACCGCAGGGGAACGGGGCCCCTGCCCGGGGACGAGTCGGGGTGGTACCAGGTGCAGGACCAGGCGAGCATGCTCATCCCCCGGCTCCTCGCGCCCGGCCCGGGCGAGAGGCTCCTCGACGCCTGCGCCGCCCCCGGAGGAAAGACCACGCAACTGGCGGCCCTGACGGGGAACGAAGCCCGGATCGTCGCCCTCGACAAGCACCCTCAGCGGGCCGATCTGGTCCGCCGAGGAGCCCTGCGGCTGGGGTGCCGGGGGATCGAGGCGCGGGCCTGGGACCTGGAATTCGCGCCGACCTTTCTGCCGACCGGCAGCATCGACCGGGCTCTGGTCGACGCCCCCTGCAGCGGCCTGGGGGTGCTGCGGCGCAATCCCGAAACCCGCTGGAGCCGCGGCGATGAAGACCCCGGCCGGCTTGCCGGGCTGCAGGGGGTCATTCTCGGGCAGG